>JAJAPY010000009.1 GCA_020523885.1 Candidatus Liberimonas magnetica
GTACCGCACCATAATTCACGAAAGTATATATAAAAAGCAAAAAAAAGTCAATTTTACGACGGTAATTAATATTTTAAGGTTTGGACAATTGGGGACAAGAGGTGACAGGAAAAGACAGGAAAGTAACATGGTATAGGCACGTTTTAGGCACCGTTTTTTTAAGAAAATTGTTGCCAGATATTAACCTATGGCCTTGCGTGTCTTTTTATTTATCATTTTCGCTAAATATTTGTCATGATTACGTGCAACATCCTTTTTAACTTCTTTAATTAAACCAACTATTTTTTTTAGATTTATTGATTTTTTAATCATGTGGAACCTCTATCTTTTGAGTTAATGGGGGGTGGCAATTTGCCCCCACCCTTTTGAAAGTTCCATATCGCGGCGGCGCATATCCTTAATATATCCATCCGGTTGGACAGAATCCGTGAGAGCCGCCACAATATCCCCAATAACACTAACTGTTATATGGTCTTTCCTGCGATCGAGCGAAATGTATCTTTAGACTTATTTTAAATAGAATTCCGCAACCTCAATACCACCTTGGGGGTAGTATAGGTCAAGCTATTTTGTCAGCTTGGCAGATAGTGCTATGTATCTTATAAGTTTTTTTTGGTTTATTTACGGGCAGTGCCTGCTACACGGCGGCCTGTGCTACTTTCAGTCATCTACAAATTGTAAACAAATCAATTCATTTTGTTAAAAAAGCTAATATCTCTGTTTCTTTTTCTTCTTCTAAAGCTTTTTGTATCATCTTTTGCCATTTTTTTGGAAGAGAAATATATAAATCTTTTAATTTATCTTTTTGGCCTATTTGAATTAAGGCTTTTAATATTTGAATTGCCATAAACTTGTCTTTTTCAGCTTTTTCTTTCTTTTGTCTTCTTTCGGAGATAATTAGCTTATGAAGGGCAAATATTATTGGGTTTGGCAGAGTGACTGGAATTCCTTCTATTTCTACAGTAATTGTGTTTTCTGTCAAAATATTTAGGAATCTCAAGGGCTGTGCATTTATACTAAATTTGGGTAGTGAAAACGGTTTATCTGAGCCTTTGCCTTTTTCAGGTATGAGAAACTCAATTATCAAATCCGGGTGCTCAAACTTCATATATCCTGATGGATAAGACCTATTGATAATGAATCCCATGTCTTCCAAGAGTTTTGCAATGTCTACATTTTTTCTTATCCGTGATGGTGAAGGTATCAGAAAATCAATATCGCGAGTTCTAAAAGCAAGATCGTAATCGGTATTCTTAAAATATTCTTTATAGAATGGCAAACACCAGCTTCCAATAAGAATGACATTAGCCAGTATGCCATTTTCATTAAAACGCTTTAGTACTTCTATACAAAGTTCATATTGCTTCTTTTCCACGTATAGTTCCTTTGATAAACTTAATCTGTTTCTTCACCTGTGATAAAAGTTTTCTATATTTAGCTCTTTTTTCCTTACCTTCTTTGTACATTTTTATTTCCTTTTCTGATAGGCTTCCCAAATAAACGTCTTTAAATTTACCATTTTCCCGCTTTGCCAAGTAATAGTAAACTTTTCCTGTAATCTTTTTTGCCCGCAAACTGCCATTGGGCAGTTTACTCAAGGCTTTTTCATATCCCTTTTTCATTGAGATTGAATTTTTTAACTCTTCTTTTAAAACTGATTTAATAAATGGCATATATCCTCTCACAAATTAAGTTACCCAACAAACATGCGAATATTATACTTTGTTGGGTAAAAATAGTCAAAATATATTCCTTACTAGATTTTCTTTAGAACATATTTCTCCTGCAATAAAGAGAGATATTCCTTCTCCATTAGGATCATAATAAAGTATTTTTTTGAATCAACATCAATTCCTCTAACTAATACTTCTACCATATCTCTAATTACTTTTTTGTTATAGAGTAAAAGAAATAAATTCATCTTATTTCGTAGAATTATCCGGAAAAACAATCTTGTTTTTGAATTAATGAGTTTTAAAACTTCATTAAACTTCTTATCTGATTTAATTCTTCTAAAACCGGCACTAGCTTTTAACATGGTAATTGATGTAAGCTTCCCATACTCATCAGCCCATGATAAAATATCTTTTATGTCTTTTGCTTTTTCATTTTGTAATATATAAAAATCGTCCATTTTTTCATCCTTTATTAATGTATTTTACTATATTTGGGTGTAATTTAGCTAACTAAATATCTCTTAGTTGCGCCTTTTGACATTGCTACCATTTTGTTGACATCAACAAAACGATGATTTACTGGTTTTCCAGCATTCTCGTATCCTATTTTGGTTTTATCCATCACCTGAACTGTAAGGCTTGAGATCAGACCAGCGACCCAGTTAGCGACCCAGTCGACGCATCTAAACCTGGTTCTAACTAAAATGAATATATGAGGTTGAGTCTTGCATATATTTTGGATCCATGTGTAAGTATATTTCAGTTGTTTTTGTGGAAGAATGCCCTAGAATCTTTGAAAGTTTTAAAATATTCATACCTTTCATCACGCATTTACTGGCAAACGTATGCCTTAGAGTATGAAAACCTAATCCCTTTCTGTAAATTCCAAGCGATTTTAATACCTTAACAAATTTTTTATTGTAATATTTGTATATTTTATCAGAATCAGTATTTCTATTGATTATATTAAGTTCTTTGTCTCCCCAGGTTTTGTCAATAACAAAACCTGTTTTACTCGTTAATTTATGAGCTCTTAGAACAGGCAACAAATCGTCTTCAATATGAAAATCACGCACTTCATAGTCCTTAGGGCTCCAAATATCGGTACAAAATATTGTTTCAAAAATTATGAAAATATGGCATTTGTCACAAATTGGGCACAAATTGTATAATTTCAAATAAATATATTAATAAAATATGATTGAAATTATAGGGAATTTACGATATTTAAAAAATAGGCAGGGAAAGGTTTTGCAAACCTTTTGAAAACGGTGTCACTTTACTATAAGAATTTCTTTACTTGATATCAATTTGATTAGACTTAGGAAGCGTGCTTATTTTTCCGTTGTTATACGACACCATTTCACCGGTCTCGTACTTCAAGCAAGCGCCTTCTGTGTAACTGTTTCGTTTTACAAGCCCTAAAACAACAATACCTTTTGGAAGCTCGTTTTGACCTATAAGCTGGTGTGCTAATTCCATAGACTTTGCATCTGTATATATTTCAACGTACATGTCACATATCCCCCGTCTTAAAATATTAATATATAATTAACGATCATTCATTCGCTTTTTATATTATACATTATTTATTTTATCTTTGTTTTTAATTTTAAGATTTCAGCGATTTTATGTTTAACTTGCGGGATTTTTACAGATGATACACTAAAATTTGTTAATCCCAGATCAAGCAATTTCTTTGTGTAATTTACATCAGCTGCAAGTTCGCCGCAAAGGATACATTCTTTATTCTGTTTTTTGGCTTCAGATATGACTTTACCTATATTTTCCAAAACAATTTCCGCACCAGCATCGAAATATTCTGCGACTGAAACATTTTCCCTTCCTGCAGCCATGACATATTGAATAAGGTCGTTCGAGCCTATGCTGACAAAATCCACAAGAGCCAGTATCTCTTTAATCTTTATAACAGAAGCTGGCGTCTCTATCATAGCCCCGACTTGTATTTTCCTGTCTTCATGTTTTTTCAGGCAGTTTTTTAACATTTCCTTAACCTGAACAATTTCCTTAGGAATACTTACCATAGGGATAAGCAGTTTTAAATTGTACTTTTTACTTAAAGTTACAAAAGCTTTCAGCTGAGTTTCCAGCAATTTAGGGTTTTTCAGCAATACTCTTATTCCTCTTAAGCCAAGTAAAGATTCATTTCCTTCCATATCGATATATGGTAATGTCTTGTCGCCGCCCACATCCAACAGCCTTACGGTTATCTCTCTTTTACCGATACCGGCGAATGAATCATTCAGTATCTGAACCAATTCATCAGAATTTGGCGGGATCCTTCTGCCCATATATATCATCTCGATCCTATATAAACCTATACCGTCACAGTTGTAGTCTATGGCTTGTTTTATGTTTCTTTTTAAACTTGCATTAGCAAGAACTTTAATGCCCGTATCTTTTTTTATTAAAGCTACATCCTTGATATTTTTACTTATATCTATTTCTTCCTGCTTTTTCTTTTTAATAGACTCTTCGTATTCACGAATCTCTTTTTTATCAGGATTTACTATTATTCTGCCCTTATCGGCATCAGCGATTATATAGGCATTGTTATTAATATCTTCCATACTTTTGTTTGTTTTTGCTATGTAAGGCACATTCATGCTTCTTGCCAACAATGCAGCGTGTGAATTCTTGCTTCCCTGTTCTGTAATTATCGCATTTACGTTGTCCCTGTTAAGACGTACTGTATCAGAAGGAAGAAGGCGTTCTGATACTAATATACTGCCTTTGGGAAGCCGTGCCAGGATATCAGCATCTTTCCCTGTCAGTGTAAGGAGCAACCTTCTGGCCAGGTCAGCGATATCATCTGACTTATCCCTTATGATCTCATTTTCCGAAACTTTAAACCTGTTTTCTAACCTCTTAAAAACTATTTTCACAATTTGTTCGGCATTAAGTTTTTCGCGCCTGATCTCATCCTCCAGGTTTTTTATTATCTGCGAATCGCTCAACATTACGCTTTGAGCATCAAAGATATCGGCATATTTTTTTTCAAGAACATGTTCAACACGGTCTCTTGTTTTAATAATATCTTTTTTAACCTCTTTTAAAGCGCTGCATATCCTTTTGAATTCAAGTTCAACTTCTTCTTCTTTTAATTCGCGAAACTCTATCTCTCTTGTCAATATATCCTTGTATAAAAAAGCTTTGCCCATGGCTATGCCGCCGGAGATCGGAGTGCCGGTTATTTCGTACCTGATACTTTTTGTCCTATGCCTGAAATCAATTATGCCTTCTTTTATTTTCTGGGCTTCGGTTTCTAAAATTGTCTTTTTATTCCTGTCAAAAATACTGATTTTTTCCTTACCTGACCTCTTGGCCTTATATAAAGCATCATCTGCAACTTCTAACAGTGTTTTTGCGTCATCAACATTTGACCTGTTAAAAAAGGAAACACCTATGCTTACAGAGATATCTATCATGCCATTATTTGCTTTAAATGAGGTTTTACGAACAGCCTTAAACAATTTCGAGGCAATTAGCTGAGCATGTTTTTTCGAACATTCAGGCAAAAGCACCACAAATTCATCCCCGCCAAACCTGTAAACAATATCTGATTTCTTTCTATGCTTAAGCAAAACAGCGACAACTTTATTAACTACTTTATCACCAGCAATATGCCCAAATTTATCATTTATCTTTTTCAATTTATCCAGATCAATAAATAATATTGATAATTTGCCCCCATCTTTTCTTATCTGCTTGATCTTAATATCCAGATCATGAAAAAGAATCCTCTTGTCAAACAATTTGCTGCCCAGATCTAAAACCGCAGATTTTGCTATGCTTGTTATTTGAGCTTCTTTTATTATTGTAGAGTCGTGCATAATTTCTTTTTGATTCCTGAAAAAATCCAGGACCGCGACCTGAATACTTATCCTTCTTTTCAGTTTACTTTCAATATGTTTTTTATGCTTTACTATTTTGTTAAAAGTATTTTTTGCTTCCCCGGGGCTTTTAATGAATATATGTGTAAGAAAGTATATAACTTCAACATAGAACGCATTCCCTAATTCTTTCTTATACTGTTTTATTAATTTTGCATCCGAAGCAGTACCCCTGGTGTCACCGGCCAATATTTCTATCATTTTTATGTTAATTTCATGCTTATTGGCTATCTTCAGCTCTTCTTCTTCTTTGTTTAAATGTATCTGTTTCATTTTTCAATCCTCATTTTTACAATATTGATTAGAATAAATATGATAAATTACAGACAACAATGTTTATTTTGTAGCTTAGCAAATTGTTGTCAATAAATGAATCTGTATAAATATATTTTATCGTGAAAGACAAGCCTTCTTGTACAATTTTTTCAAGGCCGCTTTCAAAATAGAAAGTGTCAGTTCTATTGTCATTGTTTACTTGCTGAGACCCCGGACCTGCTTTGATTGACATTCTTACACCGTTCACCAAACCTCTTCTATATGCGGCTATATAACGTTGAAAATTGATAGTCTCAGGGTTAAAATATCCTATAGCGTTTATATTTGTATTTCTGAACTGGCGGTGCCATACCTGTAGAGACAATCCTTCTGGCGGAAGAAACAAGATACCTTTTAAAAGCAAACCTGTTCTTTCATTCCCATCACTGAAACTTCTGGAGTCGACGCCCGCTATTGCTACAAACTTTTTATGAATTGGAACATCAAGGCTTGCAAACAAAGTCGTGACAGATATATCATTATCAAAACAAATGAAAGTATCTACTATGGTTTTGTCTACAGTTGTTTCAAACCGGAATCCGCCAGGAGTTGTATAGACTGCATTACCTCCAAATAACGGCATTGATCTTTTCAGGTATTGAAGCGACCCTCCTTGTAAAGAAAATAGCCACCTGTCATATGCTTTATTCGTATATTTTAATTGATAAGATTGAGTACTTTGTGATCTTATTGAATCGTTATACCCGGAATAACCAAACAACAAACCAAGCGTTGAATGTTTTCTCAGTGCATCATTAATAGAGAAAATATGCTGCTCAACGAACAGGTTATCGCTGTCCTTGGCATAATATCCTTCGTAAGCCGGAAAAAATGCATCGCACATGACAGATAAGAACAACAAAATGGAAGTTGCGACAATTACTTTCCTCATCTTGAACCCCACGTTTTTTTCAGGGACAATAGCTCCGTAAAATAGCCTGAAACAGATGCCGGTGAAAGGAAGAATTGATACACAGTAATATACATTAAGAATCCCCATAAATTTCTTCTTACTTTCAGTCCCTGCGTATAAAACATTTTATTTTGTATCGTAAACATTAAATAATTCATAATAAAAGTCAACGGCAAAACGAGCAAAGTGTAAGGCCCTGCAATGAAAAAGTATCCGAATAAAGCCAGGATAATACCCGGAACGAATATGAAGAGATAAACAGAATCAAGCATTGGAAACGCCAAGTTCCAGAATATGAACAAAGTTGAGAACCTGTCTTGAAATAGTATCCTGGGGTTATACTTGAAACCTTCTATCATGCCTCTGGCCCAGCGTTTTTTCTGCTGGTAAAATGCTTTATATGTCTCAGGAACATTAGTAAATGATACTGCGTTTTCCGCAAACCCGGTGCGGTAGCCTCGGCTCAATAAATCCCATGTTAGAACTATATCTTCACCTACAACCGTCCTCCATCCGCCTATCTTCTTAAGGATATCTTTCCGGTATATTGAGAATGCCCCCTGCACTACAAGCGTACCCTGAAAAAGGCTCTGCATCCTCTTTATTGAGCCTATACCCAGGAAATAATCCCATTCCTGCAGTTTTGTCAGCATATTCTTCCTGGAGTTCCTTGCAAGCACAGCTCCGGCTACAGCTGCGGTATTTTGCGGATCAGAATACATACGTTCAACTATGTTCTTTAAAGCATTACGCCACAGATATGTATCTGAATCAACTGATACTATGAGGTCGTACTTAGCCTCTCTTAACCCTGCATTTAACGCCTCCGCTTTACCCTTGTGGTTATTATTTAGAACCTTTATTCCTGGCAAGGCTGTAAGTATTAGTGAAGTCCTGTCTGTAGAACCGTCGTCAACGACTATTATCTCTAAAGGCCCTTCATATCCATTTTTCTGTATAGATTCAACCGTATCCACAATTTTATTCGACTCATTATAATCAGGAATGAGAATAGTTAAACCCGGATATTCAGAACAATATTTCGTCTGCGGGCGATGGTCAGCCAGGAGGCTCAGGGCTAAAAACATATATATGTAACCAGGAATGATCGCTATGGAATATACAAGAAAACAAGCAATAATGAAAGGCATATATTTCGCAAGGCTTTCCATCCATGGAGTAGCCAGATATATGCACAAAACCACCCACAACATTGAAGCTGTCAGGCAGAAATAGAATTTATTTTTTACGGGAATGTACATAGAATGTGGAACCCCTCAGGTAGTCCCGCATTGCGGGAGTTTAAATAACGTGACATCCCGCTATGGCGGGATCGATGAGGTTATTTCATAAAACAGCGCTGCTTTTTAGCACAACTTTTTTAGAAATTGAAAATACTTCTACCGGTATAGGAATATTTTTGAAAGAGAGTTTTCCTTTTGTCACCGCGGCAAAAGGGAATCCCTCTTGGTTATTATTTTTTAAACCGGCTTTTTCAATGGTTTCAGCAAGGGTCAGGATTTCTCCGGCCTTTGCTACGGAGCACAGGCGGCTTGCCAGATTTACAGCATGGCCAAGGGCCGTATAATCCATCCGGTTGCTCGTTCCATAAGCGCCTATTACTGTCTCACCCGTAGCTACGCCTAAACCCAACGGCCGGAATGGACGTCCCAAAGACGAACGTTCCTCCATCCATCTCAGGTGTGCCAGTTGAATGGCAACAGAAGCTTCCAGCGCTCGCAGAGCGTGGTCATCCTGGCGGAACGGAGCTCCGAATAAAGCCATAAATCCGTCACCCAGGAACTTGTCTATCATCCCGTCTGCTTTCTCAACACCGGCAACCATAACCTCAAGGAAAGAGTTAAGAGTCTCCTGGATATCTTCCGGTGTTACCTCATTGGCAAGGGTGGTGAAGCCTCGCAGATCGCCGAATAATACCGTTATTTCACGCCTTTCCATTTTAAGGAATTCGCTTATATTTCTTTTCTTCATAGTTTCCACAACTTTAGGAGAAACAAAGCGGGAGAACGTGTATTCAAGGAACTGGTTCTTATCTTTTAGGAACTCTCTTGTGGCCTTAAGCGTCAGATGCGTTTCTACGCGGGCACGGACTTCCTCTGAATGAAAGGGTTTAGTTATGTAATCTACACCTCCAGCAGCGAAAGCTTTTACCTTATCCTCCTGTTCGCTGAGAGCGCTTAAGAAAATAACAGGTATATCTTTAAGTTTCTCATCCTCTTTCAAGCATCGGCACACTTCGTAGCCGTTCATTTCAGGCATGTTTATATCTAAAAGGATAAGGTCGGGTGCATCGTTATGAGCTGCCTCAAGTGCAATTTTCCCGCTGACGGCGGCTCTGATCTTGTAACGGCGTTCATCCAGCATAGCAAAAAGCAGTTCCAGGTTTGCGGGTGTGTCGTCTACAATAAGAATTTTAGGAATGTTTTGGTGAAAAATAGCATTATCTGTCATTTAGCATCCTTTTTATCCCGCCATGGCGTGATGTCACGTTATTCATCCCGCTTTGCGGGACAGCTCATGCCGGATGGGTTCCACAGAGATGGTATCGGGCACGGCCTGCTTGCTTGGCTTGATACATAGCGATATCGGCGTTTTTCATGAGGGTACTTTCATCTATTCCATCATTGGGATAGACAGCGATTCCAACACTCGTTGTCACAACAAGTTGATGGCCGTCAATGAGAAATGGCTTGCAAAAACTCTCAACTATCTGATGTACAACCTGGATTGAATCTTCTATTTCCTTAAGGCCTGGAAGTATCAACACAAACTCGTCGCCGCCGAAACGCGCAACGGTATCACATTTTCTCAGAGCTGCACTTAGCCGCTCTGCCGCAGCTTTTAGAAGGTTATCCCCCACAGCATGTCCCAGGGTATCATTTACACCCTTAAAATTGTCAAGGTCGAGCATAGCGATCCCTACTTCTTTTTTATCCCTCTGGGCCTGGGCTAAAGCAATATCCAGGCGATCTGAGAAAAGCTTCCGGTTCGGAAGGCCAGTCAGGGAATCATGGTAAACCATTTGCTGTATTTTTTCCTCTGACTGCTTTCGTTGAGTGATGTCTTCGATAGCCAGAAGGATTATCCGTTCCTTGCCCATACCTCTTTTAATTTGCCTGGCATTCAAGAGCATGATGTGCCTGCCTATTGCGGTAAAATCGTGTTCAACCTCATAGTTATCAAAGGTTGTCTTTTGTGGAAGGATAGTTTCCAATAGCTCCCTCAGCTTCGGGATATTCCATTGTTTATTGCCTAAATCATATATAAGCTGTCCCACGGTCTCTTCAGGTTTAACCTTAAAAAATTCATAGAAGGAACGGCTTACTGAAACAACTCTGAGGTCTTGATCCAAAGAAATTAAGGGTTCACGTACGGTATTGATAATGCTCTCGGCGTATTCGCGAGCTTCATCTACTTCGTCATGCAAAGACTTTACTTTTAGAAGCGACTTTACCCTGATTAAAAGCTCATGTTTATCAAAAGGTTTAGAGATAAAATCATCGCACCCTGCTTCAAGAGCTTTTATCCTGTCTTCTGTCTCATTAAGCGCCGTGACCATAACTACAGGGATTAGATGCGTCTTTTCATCGGAGCGTAATTCCTTAAGCACTTCAAAACCGGACATCCTGGGCATCATTATGTCTAAGAGGACCAGATCGATTTGAATGCCTGAAAGTTTTTCCAGCGCTTCTTGGCCGCTTGCCGCTTTAACAACTTCATAACCCTGCGGAACAAGCTGTGCTTCCAGAAGTTCTATGTTTTTAGGCTCGTCATCAACAATTAAAATTACCGGTTTAGTTTTCACCCTACATCCCTATGTTTATTTTTTTATTATTTAATATGTTGAGCGATTTCTTTTGCAAAGGTGCGCGTATTTATCGGTTTGCCTATAAATCCTGAGTTCGTTATGTCTTTTATCTCGTCTCTGCCTTCTCCCATTACAGAAGCAGTCACAAAAACAATTGGAATATCGCTTGTGTCTTTACCTTGACGCAACAGCCTGGCTGCATCGGAACCACGCATATCAGGAAGCCTAATATCCATAATGATAACATCCGGCTTTTCTCTTTTTGCAATAGCAATTCCATCTGCGACATTTTCAGCTTCGAACACTTCAAAATCGGCAACTTCTAAAAGGTCTTTTTCCAGCATAAGATTATTTCTATTGTCATCGACAATTAATACTTTCTTTTTCATAACACAATCACCTCTCTGGATATAATAGGTAAAGTAAACCTGACCAGCGTGCCTTTATTTAAGCCTTTTGATTCTACGGAAAGCTTCCCGCCGTGCAGTTCAACGAGCTTTTTAGAGAGCGGCAAACCAAGCCCGGTGCCTTCAGTTACCCGTGAATAAGGGGTATCAACGCGAAAAAATCCTTCAAATATTTTCTCCATGTTTTCAGGCGCAATACCGTCACCAGTATCCCATACCTCTACTTCAATATCTGAACCCGTGTTCTTCGCACGCATGCCGATATTACCTCCCTCCGGGGTAAACTTAACTGCGTTTGATAGCAGATTGTAAATTATCTCCTTTACCTTGAGCTCGTCTGCCTCAATATTCGGCAGGTCATCTGCTATTTCAAGCTGCATTTGAAGCTTCTTTTTACTGACCAGATCCGCTATCAGAAGAGAGATTTCGTTTAGCAGGCTTTTTAACGGCAAGGTGGATAACGATGTCTTCATCTTTCCAGATTCGACTTTTGCCATATCAAGTATCTGATTTATAAGTAAGAGAAGGTGCTTTCCGCTGGTCAAAACGTTGTTAACATATTTCTTCTGCTTGTCATTAAGCGGACCGAAAGTCTGGTCGTATAATACTTCCGAAAAACCGTTAATCGAGTTTAGCGGTGTCCTAAGTTCATGCGACATGTTTGCCAGAAATATGGATTTTGCTTTAGTGGTACGTTTTAACTCGATAGCCAACTCTTGTAATTCTTCATGTGCTTTTTCCAAACCATTCTCTATCTCCCTGCGTTCCGTAATGTCTTCAATGGCAAGAAGGATGATCCTCTCTTTTCCCAGCACTCTGTGTATCTGCCGGGCATTCAAAAGCATGATGCGCCTGCCAATGGCGGCAAAATCATGTTCAACTTCATAGTTATCAAAAGTTGCCTTTTGGGGAAGGATAGTTTCCAGCAATTCCCTCAATTTTGGGATATTCCACTGTTTATTGCCCAAGTCATAAATAAGCTGTCCCACTGTCTCCTCAGGTTTCACCTTAAAGACTTCATAGAAGGAACGGCTGACCGAGACTACCCTTAGATCTTGATCCAGGGATATAAGAGGTTCACGCACAGTGTTAATAACGCTCTCGGCGTATTCGCGGGCCGCATCTTCGGATATTTTAGTTACTTCCAGTTCTTTACGGACTTTTTCCAGGCCGTTTTCTATTTCCCTGCGGGCTGTAATGTCCTCGATTGACAGGAGGATAATCCGCTCTTTCCCCAACACTCTTTTAATCTGCCGGGCATTCAAAAGCATGATACGCCGGCCAATGGTTGTAAAATCGTGTTCAACTTCATAGTTATCAAATGTTGCCTTTTGGGGAAGGATGGTTTCAAGGAGTTCCCTAAGTTTCGGGATATTCCATTGTTTATTACCGAGGTCATAAATAAGCTGCCCCACGGTTTCTTCAGGTTTCACCTTAAAGACTTCATAGAAGGAACGGCTGACCGAGACCACCCTTAGATCTTGATCCATAGCGATCAAGGGTTCACGCACGGTGTTGATAATGCTCTCTGAGTATTCGCGGGCCGCATCTTCGGATATTTTAGTTATTTCCAGTTCTTTACGGACTTTTTCCAGCCCGTTTTCTATCTCCCTTCGCTCGGTTATGTCTTCGATAGCCAGAAGGATTATCCTCTCTTTTCCCAACACTCGTTTAATCTGCCGGGCATTCAAAAGCATGATACGCCTGCCAATAGTGGCAAAATCGTGTTCAACCTCATAGTTATCAAAGGTTGCCTTTTGGGGAAGGATGGTTTCCAGCAGTTCACGCAACTTAGGGATGTCCCACTGTTTATTGCCCAGATCATAAATAAGCTGTCCCACGGTCTCTTCGGGTTTTACCTTAAAGACTTCATAGAAAGAACGGCTGACCGAAACCACTCTTAGATCTTGGTCCAAAGAAATTAATGGTTCTCGAACAGTGTTAATAACGCTCTCAGCAAATTCACTGACATCATCTGCTGATTTCTTTATAGTTTCCAGTTCTTTACGCGCTTTTTCCAGCCCGTTTTCTATCTCCCTGCGCGCTGTGATGTCTTCGATGGCAAGGAGGATGATGCGTCTTTTCCCCGATTCTCTTTTAATCTGGCGGGCATTTAAAAGCATGGTGCGCCTGCCGATAGTGGCAAAATCGTGTTCAACCTCATAGTTATCAAAAGTTGCCTTTTGAGGAAGGATGGTTTCCAGCAGTTCCCTAAGTTTGTGAATATCCCACTGTTTATTTCCCAAGTCATAAATAAGCTGTCCAACGGTTTCTTCAGGTTTTACCTTAAAAACTTCATAGAAGGAACGGCTGGCGGTAACCACCCTCAGATCTTTATCTAGTGCGATCAAGGGTTCACGTACTGTGTTAATAATGCTTTCTGCGTATTCGCGGGCTTCATCTTCGTACATTTTAGTTGTTTTTAATAGCAGATGTTGTGTTTCTTGATACGTCAGAAAGGTTAACACAAATGCAAATAAAAGCATAATCAGTCCGATTATAACGATGGTTATAAACAGGTAGCGCATGTTAGATTGGAACTCTGCTTCGTGATGATCTAACGCTTCTTCTTCTATCTGGATGAAGCCGCGCATCTCGGCCCGGATCGAATCCATCAACCGATTGCCCTGGCTGCTGCGTACATTTTCCAAGGAGGCGCTCATGTCATGGTTGCGGCGTAATTTAATGCTGTATGCCAGATATGACAATTTAGACCCTATCAATGGTTTCAGCACATCCAGCCGCTTATGGGCATCGCCGATCAATGTAAGGTGACGCAATTCATTCAATCGTCCCTTGATACTATCGCACACCGCTAAATAGGGTTTCAGAAAAACCTCGTCGCCTGTCAGAGAATAGCCTCGCTGGCCTGTCTCGGCATCTATCAATGAAGACATCAAATCGTTAGCGCGGTTTATCAGAATTAACGAATGCTGCCGTGACGCGGCTGCTTTTTTTATCTGATTGAAAGCCCAGAACGAAACTACCACCATCGCAATAAGTATCGCCGCTCCAACAAGCGAAGCAATAACTTTATAAGTATTTTTCACAGAGACCTCCATAAAATCTAGCGTGGAGCGTATAGCGCATAGCGGATAGTAATTTTTTGACTTGCCTATACCCTAAACTCTCTACGCTATACGCTGTCACTTAATTATCGCAAACTTGCCTTTCTTTGTTTCTCCGTTTGCTGGATTTGTGGTAAAAAATATGTAGATGCCGCTTGCGAGTTTTTCGCCGTTGTCATTTCGCATATCCCACGCATAAAAATCAACGGAAACATCAGTTTTATTCAATGCTGCAACAAGCTCTCCTGCCATGTTAAAAACTTTAATTATCGCTGCCGGTGTAAGCGCTTTAAAAGTTAGGCCCTGCGCATAATATGGGCTGCCGGGCGAGTTAGGCTTAATGGGATTAGGATAAACAAATGCAGTTTCAAGGTTGGGAGACGCAGCATTTGTATTTATTGTATTTTGAACTATAATATCTCCTGATTGAACTGAATAATTACTACTTTTCGGTATTACTTCGCTAAAAATAGCCTGCCCTAAAACTCCCACTGACACAGAATAGTTTTTAGAAGATGGAGATCCGTTGCCGCCAGTGACTTGTCCTAATAGTACTTTATAGCGCTCGCTTACTGATACAACTGCAAGGCAAAGAGATACTGCAGCTATTAAACAAAAAACAGCAGCTATATATTTATTATTTTTCATCCGAACACACCTCTACTTTTGATCGATTATTCATTAAGTGCTACTCGGGTTTTAAACTTAAACTATACCAAGTACTCGGATGACCCTCCGAAGCTATGTCGTAAATGCGGCGAATAGCCGCGACTATTTACGACATGTCAAGCGAAGGAGGGTAACTTCTATACTGATTTTTGTCTATATTTACCAAACTTCAAGAGTACTACCGGCCTTTGCCGTAATCGCTGTGCTGGTAACTTCTCCTGCAAATCTGACCGTAACGGTTCCACTCTCTGAAGGGATGATCATTCCTTCAATTATCGCTACATTCCCTGTATAAAGTGAGTCTGTATTGCAAGCTGCCGGCATATCAAAGGCTGATACATAATTTACTGTCAGAGATGTCTCGCTAAGAGTGTACATTGACATATAGCTTAACAATGTTGGCGCCGTTGCTGTAACATCAGACCCATTCTTCTCATTTATCGACCATCTTGTCCCGCTTGTTAGCACTTCAGCAGTATACATTATCGTTGCATGGAATCTATACTTCGTTCCGGCTATAACCGCAAAACTCAATCCTGTAACATCTTTAATAGTATTTGTGGTAGCATCATTATTGATCACATCAGATCCTAAAACTATCAGTTGTCTTCCATTAAGGCCCGATATACCTGACAAACCGGATAGTCCTGATAAACCCGTTACACCGGATATCCCTGACAACCCTGAAAGGCCGGATATTCCTATTGTGCCTGAAATTCCGGATAAACCAGAGAGTCCAGATAGGCCAGACAACCCCGATAAGCCGGATATTCCTGTTGTACCCGATATTCCGGATAATCCGGAGAGCCCTGACAAACCGGACACACCTACACCGGAAATTCCTGATAATCCCAAGAGGCCGGATATTCCTGATATGCCGGATACTCCTATTACACCTGATATCCCTGACAAACCCGAAAGGCCGGATATCCCGGATATCCCAGATATACCTACTGTACCAACTATTCCAGATACCCCTGATAAGCCTGAGAGTCCTGATAAACCCGACAACCCGGATAAACCTGAAATCCCTGATATAGCACACGGCAATCCAGATATTCCGGACAACCCGGAAAAACCTGATACTCCCGATAATCCAGATAAGCCGGACGGACCAAAACTAATACTTATCCATGTAGGAGCTGCCGCACCATTGCTGGACAATACAAAGCCAGGTTCTCCAGGCGTTAAAAGGCCTGTTGTATTTGAACCTGATTGATACGGAATCGCTCCGGCTGTTCCACCGGTTAAATTATTACTATATGTTGATGTCCCGCTTCTAACCGAATATGTTGCTGTGCCTGAAATAACGGAATAATGGGAATTGGCAGCAGTAAAGTTTATAGAACGCGCATCTATATTGGAAGCAAAGTTTGAAACAGTTATTGTACTGTCTGCTATTTGATAACCGCCTATACTTTTTGCACCGATGTTTTTGCTAATTTCGGGTTTACCAGTAATATTTTGCCATGCAACGCTTTTTGCATAAGTTGCCGTATCAGCTCCGACAGCATAAAAAGAGTATACAGCTGATGTTAACCTGAACCTCGGACTCATTTCCAGATCATTGCCAATGGCCATCCCCAGCCAATATTGATTTTCAAAAGTTAGATCAATGGGAGTAGAACTGCCAAGCATTACACTATATACCCCGCTTTCATCAAGTTTAACATTTTGGTTTTCACTCCAAACAGACACACCTCCTATTTCATCGGTATAAAACTTAAACTTTATATTTATAGTACCTGCTACTGATTTCCCACCGGCGCCTGCAATTTTACCCTGAAAGTTAATATACCTGGGAACTGCTGCAAAAGAAGTAATTGAAGCAAAAAAAGATATAAATAAAACTGCGGTTAGCTTGAAAATCATATATTTCATCTTTATTCCTTTTGTCGATTTGACAATATAACTTTTGTCTTTTCAACAATATCAAAAGCTATTTTCTCAGATTTAACTGTTTTTGAGCCTGTGCGGCCTTTACCTGGAGATAAATAATCGCCCACTGCATTTAAGAGAACTATCTTTTTCTGCACATTTTCATCTGCAAACACCTTAATACTTCTTTCTTTCGTTGTAATTTCAATAAAGTTAATTATTACTATAGCTCCATATTTGTTTGCCTGCATATCTCTGAGTGTCGCTCCTGAACCAAGTTTGACATAATTACCATCCTTTTTCAGCATTTCTGCTACTTTTAGGATAACTGGGTCGTTAGGCCTATATAAATTAGAAAATATCAACACTTTGCCTGAAGGTTTTTTGTCCCCTTTCTCAATAGCCATTTCATGCCCTGCAAACACAAAAAATAAGGCACAAATCAGTAGTAAACCAATAATTAACCTGCCACTTATATATTTTATATTCAAAGTAAAACCTCTGGATGCCCGGATTTGAGGTGATTTCAAGGTGCGAAGAGGGAGCAATGCAGTAAGCATTGTAACCGATGAGCAACGCAGAAATCGCCCAAAGGCGGGCATCCCCTAAAATACCCTCAGCAAATGTCAAGGTATTTCAGGGACACTACACTAGCTCTTTGAGCCGGTAAAGCAGGTATTCGCCAACCATGATATCTGAACTTATCATACTGCTCCCGCCGAGCGATCCGATAAATACTCGCCTCGTTTGGGATATTATATTTCAAATGGTTTGACTATGCTCACCATTCTAAAGGTCTTCGCCTGACCTCAGCCGAATGTTTTTACCGAAGGATCTGGCTGCCCAAATCATTATTTATTACGAGTCAGCTCTGAAACGACAGCGCCGGAAACATTGACAGCTTTCTTTACGCTTTTTGAAAGATCATTCGCGATATCGACTACATTCTCTTTTGTCGTAGCAATTTTGTCATTCACTATTTCTACTTTTTCTTTCACTGCCTCCACAACTTTGTCAACACGTTCTCCGATGGTCTTTTTTTCATCCATGATGTTATCTCCTTTTAGCCTATTTTTCCGTACCGTTAATGTTTATTTCTTTAAAATATAATTAAAATGCTATTTAGCCATTGCTGTTGTTCCTATTAAGTCGCCACTCACAATAATCTCTACACGGCGGTTTTTCTGCCTGCCTTCAGCGGTGTCATTTGATTCTATGGGATTGTTTTTTCCAAATCCGCGTGACATTATGTCATTAGCCTTCACACCCTGGCTCACAAGGTAATCCCTCGATGACTGGGCCCTCTTTTCCGATAACCCCTGATTGTATTCATCACTGCCAACACTGTCTGTGTGTCCTTCAACATCCAGTTTTAACCCGGAATGAGAGGATACGATCCCAGCAATTTTTGCCAATTTTTCGCGTACCAGCGGCTGTAGTTCTGAACTTCCGGTTTTGAAAAGAGCACCTGACATATTTACAATAAGTCCTCGGGCGGAATCCTGCGTTTGAAGAATTGAATTTAACTGAGTTAATAGCTGAGCGCGTAAAACGGCTTTTTCGCCTTCTGCTGTTTGTGCTCTATTAATGGCTGCGTCAGCCTGGCTTTTGGATTTTACTGCAGCGGCTCGTGCGACTTTCGCATCTGCCTGGGCTGCAACAGAAGATGCGGCGGCGTTGGTTGCCAGAGAAAGCGCTATAGTGCGTTCTGCATCCGACTGCCCTTTTGCCTTTTCGGCTTTTGCTTGAGCATTTTCTGCTTTTACCTGGCCTACGTTTGCGACAAAAGCTTCATTGTTGGCACTATTGATTTTATCTTTCGCATCCTGTCGTTCCAAGGCAAGAGCTTCATCCGCCTGGCGTTTCACTGAGATAGAGCGGCTGTCCTCGGCGCTTTGAACTGCTTCACGCGCTGTCATTGCCCGGCCTTTTTTGCCGTTTTCTTTTTTTTCAGCTGCTGCAAGCAGCCTCTCTGCATTTCTGAAAGCATCGATCGCATAAACTTCTGCGTTCGCAGCTTTGGCTATTTTTACAGCGTTGCGGGCCTGATAAACCATGAACGGCGTCTTTTTATCCATAGCCTGCGGCAGAAGGTCCGTAGCGGATATATTCTTTACGTATTCTCCTCTCGGAAGCAATTCGTATTTGGCGTCAATTAATTCTACATTCTTTTTATTGCCTGGTTTGATAGCATTTTCCAGGATAACCGCATTGCTCGGTTGTGAAACAGCGAAGTAAGGCTCCGCAGACACCAGAAGGCTCATGGCCTGTAGAGGTGTTTTTGCATTTATGTAACTTTTGCCATTTTTAACGATCAGTTCCCCGAGATTTGTCGCGCGTCCATCCGGTGACACTGCCCAAAGAACATAGGTCAGATATATGGGGCCGAATTGAGTAGCTGATGTCAAGTTCTCAAATTCCGCCTTAATTTCCATGACGCCTGATCTGTTCTTAATGTAAGCGGTGCCTTTTGCATCGGTAAGAAGCACAGTGCCTTTAAAATCAATTTCTACTGATCCTTTCAGATTCCTATAATTGATCGCTTTTGCTGCTGTTTGCACTACAGAGACCTGCGAAAGAGCTGCCGCTTGAACCTGGCTTTGCCCCATCAAAAATGCTGTGAAAATGAACAATACTGCTAATTTTTTCTTCATAAAATATCTCTCCTTTTTTAATTTAATATCAAACTCGTTTAAACACCTTATAGTAATCTCGAAACTGCAATTTCGAAATCCGAAAAAAACTACAATATCAAAAATTCAAAACTTCAATGCTCTGTTTTTTGCAGTGTTGCTTTTTGTTTTTTGAATATTTTTTCGAAATTCGAGATTCGAAGTTGCCTTTATTTTATAACACTCTGCGGCCTTGAATTATGCGGATAAGCACTGCAATGATCGCCAGCACCAATAAAATATGAATGAACCCTCCCAATGTATAAGCGCTAACTAATCCTAATAACCATAAAACCGTTAATCAAGAGCAACTGTCCAAAGCATATTTTAACCTCCTCTGCTTTCTTGCGTACTTTAAAATAAAAAATTCAGGGCGATAGTGATCATCGAACCACTGTCCTGATATGTTTTATCAATTAAATTTGCGTCCTTGGATGTCACACTTTCAAGCCAGATATAGCGGTAACTTCCATCCAGAGATAATCCCTCGTTCACCATGAGCTCAAAACCAAAACCGAGATGCGTGCCAAATCTTGATGTGTCATGGCTAAAACCTGCCGCGCCGTCTACCTGGGTATAATACCATCCTCCGCCTCCGAGCAGGTAGGGGCTCCAGTTCATCCCGCTTAAAAGATACGCCAGCAAGCTCGCCTGGACAGGGTAAGTTCTGATCGTGGTGAACCTGCCGTAATCATTGCGGCGATAATCGATAGAACCCTCCAAGCCCATGGTCGGTGATACATGCAGGCGTACTTGAGCGCCAGCATACCATTGCCCCTGGTCTGCATCTTTTGGAATTGAATAGGTTGCGCGGGGACCGATAGACAATTGTTTCATTCCTACTTGAGCGGTCTCAGCAGATACCATTGCCGGTAAAATCAAAAATAATGCCGCTGTTATGACAGACATCTTAAGCTTTAAACCATTCATCTTACATCTCCTTTTTTAACTTAAGCTTCGCTTAACAAATTCAATTAATGGCGAATTTGACTCCGATACCAACACGGGTTTCTTCGCGTTTAAATAATTGGCCGTAATATTCCGGGCCTGTAGTGTACTCTAAAAAATAGGAAATACTCCTCCCGTTCTTTGACTTTCGTCCTACTTTTATCCCGATCTGCGAGTTAAATTGCGCTTTCATATCTGTTCGTTCCCACCATTGCATATCATTAGCCCAGTATGCCTTTGCATAGCCGTTGCCGAAGAAATTTGAGGTAAGCTCAAAACCCGATTGGAAAGTATGTTTTTTTTGTTCCGGAGGATAAACTAAGAGGTGGTAGGTATATCCGCCATATAAACGCAGAGCAGAGTTAATATCGTAGGATAGAATAGACCTCAGGCTGTTCCATGAATTACTGCTGGCGATCTGGCCACTCGTGCGAATGTAGTCGTCGCCTAGATGAGAACTGACGTGATAAACCATAAATCGGCCTGACCATTTATTCAAACGCACATCGAATGGTATATTTCCATAAAAATCTATAACCTGAAGGTCCCTGTTATTTGCGAAGTTGAAACGCGGGAATATTCCTCCACCTATATTCACTTGCACCGCTCCTCTGTCGTTGGAAAATGCCCAGCGATAGATGCCATAATAGTGCCCGATCGCTACTTCCGCAGCAGCTCCGTCTTTCTGAGGAAATGCCATGCGCAGCGCGAAATGCAACTCTCTCGGGTCTGCCAAAAGCGGGACAAAAAGCTCATCCGGAGGCGGGGCCAGCCCGGTTATGAATTGTGCCTGGCCCTCAGCCAAAATAGGAATAGAAAGAACACTTAGAAAAACAAACAATAACAATATTTTTTTCATTCAATAGATTCATCATGAACCGTTTCATTTAAGGTTGTTTTCCTGAGGCCGGTATCGTTTTTGTGTTTCTTACGAAGACTTCAAAGAGAACTCTCATGTTGGCTCGCGCTTGCTTTGTGTTGACCATCTCACATACCGGTTCATAGCTGGACGGTGTCGTCTCTCCATAACCAATCGTTGTTATCTTTTCCGGCGCTATACCGGCTTCTTTAAGTATCGCCTTTACAGTATTTGCCCTTTTTTCGCTCAACTTCTGGTTGTACTCTGCAGTGCCTGAGCAAGAGGTATACCCCGCAATACGTATTTTAGCTTCAGGGTTTTCATTCAAAATTTGAAGATTCCTTAGCATTTCCTGAGCCCCTTTTTTTGTAAGAGTATCCGTACCTAATTTAAAATGTGTATCCTCAAGGACTATCATCTTCTCGAGAATAATAACGGTCGGCCCTTTCGTTGTAGCACAACCCCAAAACAAGGTTAGTCCGACAACTCCTAACATAGACAATAAAATAATTTTCTTCATTTTTCCTCTTTTTGTTCGGTAGGGGCGGGCCTTGCGTCCGCCCATTTTGATGATTCTATATTATTTTTATATCGGGCGGACGCAAGGCCCGCCCCTACAGATTTTACAAATTGTTTTTATTTCACCATTATTTCAAAAAGAACTCTCATATTGGCTTTAGCTTCCTTGGAGTTAATATCTCCCGGGGAGACTTCACACATTGCCGGTTTTGTTCTGCCATAACCTATTGTGGTTATTCTTTCTTTCGCGATACCTTTTTCGATAAGATAGTTCCCTACAGAATTTGCTCTTCTCTCGCTTAATTTTTGATTGCTTTCGTCACTGCCTTGAGCTGAGGTATAGCCTGCCATGCGCACCTTCATTTTTGGATTTTCTTTTAAGACCAGAACTTCCTTATCCAGCAAAGCTTTCGCTGTATTGGTAAGAGTCGACTCATTATAATCGAAATGCGTATCGCCAAAGGCGATCACGTCTTCGTCAGGCTGCTTATCAAGTACAAGCATCATGACCTTGAGGTCTGAAAGGTTCTTTTGAGACAACTCCACCTTGGGTGCCTGCCTGAACAGCATAACCGAAAGGATTACTACGATAATGCATAACATTCCAATAATACCAAGAAGAACGTTGCGCATAAATTCGCTGCGTTTGGCCCTGGGCCGTGCTCCGGTTTTCATCAGCCGTTCTGCTTCAAGCCAGTCAACAAATTCATTACCGTCCTGAAAACCGTGTTTTTCGTATAGCTCGTACGCTTTGGCTCGTATTTCCTTGTTTTCTTCATTCAATTCTTTCTGTATCATTTTTCCCTCTTTTTTTAATTATTTCGATAGTTTTTTATGGACTTAGGATTTAAACTGTAGAATGCATAGAATAGACACAACGACGTATAATATTCCCAGCATTGTAAAAATTATATTTTGTGTTTGTTTCCTGCTTTTCAACCTGATCTTTGTTCCCATATCCCGTTCCGCTTCAAGCCAATCAATAAATTCATCGCCATCTCTAAAACCGTGTTTTTCATAGAATTCAAACGCCTTGTTCTTTGTTCCTTTATTTTCTTGTGTCATTTTATCCTCCAGTCTACAATTACAATGTCAAAGTCACTTGAACCTTTGTTTTCCAAAATTAGAAACCAAATATATAAAACAAATTGATTCAAGTCTTGCAGTTTTCCTTTTGCCTCCTTGATATTTTATCTCCCATCCCAATGACTTGATCTTATTAAATCAAGTCATTGGGGATAAGCGTTCTTTAATATTCTATATTGTTTCTAATCATTCCTATTTTTCTGTTATCCTAATCTCAAGAAGCACTCTCATGTTAGCTTTTGCTGACTTTGAGTCAATGATCTTGCATACCTTTTCAAATTCGGCAGGGCTGTTTTCCCCATAGCCGATTGTTGATACCCTTTCCGGCGCAATGCCATCTGCAACGAGTACTTCCTTTACTGCTATTGCCCGTCTTTCGCTCAGCTTTTGGTTGTACTCTTTGGCACCCGAACAGGAGGTATAGCCTGCAATATGGGCTGTAGCTCCAGGGTGATCTTTCAGGATCTGGATATTTTGTGACACTACCTTTTTTCCGTCAGACGTAAGAACCGCTGAATCAAATGTAAAATGCGTGCTATCCTCAAGGACTACCACCTTATCAAACAGGATAATGTGTTCAGGCACAGGAGGCGGAGGCGGAGGCGCTGGCACATACTTAATGACCTCAACAACATTTTCTTTTACAGGTTCCGGGCATTTTTTAGGCGAGAATCTGTACGTTAAGCTGATACGCTGTGAGGTGCCGAGATCTCCATACGGAAGGTAGGCATAATCAAGTATTATATCCCTGACAACCTTAACACCTAAACCTACGGTAACTCCGCTGATGCCGTCAAGCTTGTTATCTTCAGCTTCATACGTGTAGCCTGCGCGAAGAGCTACCATATCATCAAGCCAGTCTTCAATTCCCACATTAACGCGGTCTAACCCGCCGTCGGGGTGAAGGTCGCTGGCAAGCGCTAAAATCAGTTTCTTGTTCACATCGTAGGAGGCGCCTGCACGCCAGCCTGAATCAAGCCGCCTGCCTACCACTTCCGTGCCAATATTGGCATAGACCAAGCCAAGGTTTAAGCGGTTAAGCGGGTTCCATAAAACTCCGAGAGTAGCAGCATAAGCTTCATACGCCTTGTTGGCAAGAGTCTGCTGATTGTACTTTAAGGCTACACCGGCGGAAAAACCGGGAACCCATTGTTTGCCCCAGCCTATACTGCCGCCTATATCTCCGGCGGTGTAGTTGCTGGTCAGGTTACCTGCGCTGTCTCTGCCTTCAAAGGTTCCATTATCCACGTAATTCAAAGATGCTGCAAAGCCTCCCAGGGAACACTTGGGCATACCAAAAGCTATTTTGTCGTTTTGGGTATCACCCACTCCGGCGTTGTGGTACACGCCAAGTTCCATATACTCACCCATTGTGCCGAGCCCTGCCGGGTTCCAAAACAATGATGCTACTCCCAGCGACGGCATACCTACGACCGCAGACCCCATTGACATGGCCCGGGCTGTGCCGCCCTCCTGAGACAAGGGCATGGCTATGTTCGTGTTATCAGCCGCAAAACTCAAGCCGCTGATCAAAACTGCGGATAAAAATCCGGTTACCAATCTCTTAATGTTCTTAATTTTCATGTGTTTGACCTCCTTATTTATTTTCATGATCTCCTCCTTAGTGTTGAACAACGAACTTGCGCTTGGAGTACTTCTCAGTACTTCCATTATCATACGTCATTTTCAAAAGGTATAAATAAACCCCAGGCGCCAGCCTGCCAACATCGATGCTTGAACCCTGTGTGCCCGCTGACTTTCTTTCGTCCTGAGCGTACATCAGGTTCCCGATCTCGTTGTAAACACGGAGATTCACTTGCCCTGCTCCAGCCATGAAATAGGCTATGCTGGCAGTGCTCCCTGTGGTGGGTGATGGAAATATATAAGGGTCAAAGTAACCGTTGACAACGGGCGTGAGAAAGTACGTAAATTTATCCGCAGGAACAATGGCGGATGAACCGTTCAAGCTCGTAGCTACAACGTCTACTACCCCTACTGCATGTGCATTTGTTACAGCCGTTATCTGATTATCAGAATCAACGCTATAACTCGCTGCGTTCAGGTCTCCAAATTTGACGCCGTTTGCGCCGATAACTCGGGTAAACCCTGAACCGGTAATGACTACTGTTGTGCCGCCTGCTGAGGTACCGATAGCCGGATTGAGCCCTGTGATCGAAGGCGCTGGCATGGCCACACTATAATAAGTGTAGTTATCTGCCGGCACGATCGCAGATGAGCCGTTCAAGCTCGTAACTACGATGTCCACAACCCCGGCTAGATGCGCCGGTGATACAGCCGTGATCTGCGTATTTGAATCAACAGTATAACTCGTAGCATTTAACTCACCGAACTTGACCCCGTTCACGCCTGTGACCGGGTTTGCACCGTTGAACCCTGTGCCGGTAATTACTACCGTTGTGCCTCCGTCAACAAGGCCGAGAGTCGGGCTTATGCTTGTGATACTTGGCGCTGGCGCTGGCGGTGTGACAGTAGAACCTACTAATGTATATGTGTAGTTATCCGCAGCCACTACAGGTGAGACACCGATCAGTGTTGTCACTATAATGTCTACAATCCCTGCCGCATGCGGCGGCGTCACAGCCGTTATCTGTGTGCTGGAATTCACGCTATATTTTGCGGCGTTCAGCAGGTCGAATGTGACTTTGGTTGTACCGACAAACCCGGTACCGCTGATTTGAACCGTTGTGCCACCCAGGAGCGTGCCTCCGGCCGGTTTAACACCGGTTATTGCAGGAGCGACCTGTGTGGAACCTGTTACAAAATATGTGTATATATCATTTGGATTAATCGCAGATGAACCATTCAGTGTCGTAGCTACTATGTCCACCGGGCCCGATGCATGAGCCGGCGCTACAGCCGTGATCTGTGTACTAGTATTCACGGTATAACTCGTGGCTGCCAGAACGCCGAAATTGACGCTGGTTGCATCGGTAAAGCCGGTACCGTTAATTATGACCGTAGTACCGCCTGCTGGGACGCCTCCTGTCGGATTAACCTTGGTAATCGTTGGAGCTGGCGTGGGCGTCGTAGAAGTTGAAATTGGTAAAATATATGTATATCTGTCATTCAGCCCGCTCGCAGATGAGCCTGCAGGATTCGTAGCTACGATGTGCACTACCCCCGCCGCATGTGGCGGTGAATTCGCAGTGATCTTCGTGCTCGAATTAACTACATAATTCGTGGTCAGAATTGAGAGCACATCGAACTTAAGGTTGTTGATGAAGTTAAACCCTGTGCCGGTAATGACTACTGATGTGCCACCTACTGTTGTGCCTGAGGGCGGCAAAACACCGGTTACTACGGGCACTCCATAATACGTGTAGTTATCTGCCAGCACGATCGGAGTTGTGCCCGCCGGGCTCGTCGCCCTGACGTCCACCACACCAGCCGATATCTGCGCAGGCGGTATAGCTGTCATCTTTGTACTCGTGATCACGTTATAACTCACAGCATTCACTGTGCCGAACGAGACATTGGTCACACCGGTAAACCCGGAGCCGAAAATTACGACAGGCGTTGTACTGCCTGTGACGGGCCCGAAATTCAGGTTAACGCTGGTTATCGCAGGTAAAAGCGCCGGTGATGTAGCTGATATCTTTGTTATGAAACCGTCTTTATCTCCTGCCTTTGATGCGAAAAGCGGAACAGCAGTCGGGTAATCAGCTGAATTGGTCCATCCGGACAAGTAAATATTATTTCCGGCATCCATGGCGATTCCCGTACCTTCCTGATCCGTCACGCCGCCTATAAATGTATTCCATACACGGGTATCTCCTGCAGGCCCTATTTCAGTAATAAAGGCTTTAGCAGTCCCGTTCTGTGCTGTATACATGGGTGTATTAATGGAAAGAGGGTTCACAGTAAGAAAATCTGTGGACTCTGTTCTGCCTGTCACATATGCGTCTCCGAAAGTATCTATTATCATTGCATTCAAAGTATCCAGGCCTGAACCGCCCAGGAAGGTACAATATATACCGTCTGAATGGCCTGTATTAAGCATTTTCATTTTAAATACAAAATTGTCAAAATTGCCTACGATCGTTGTTTGTCCGACCTTTGCAAATCCGACCGTAATACCGTCTGTTATAGCGTCCGGGAAACTGCCGGAATTATTTTGGCCGGCTACATAAACATTGCCCGTGCCGTCCAATACTATGGCTGTCCCCTTTGATATCCCTGCGCCTCCCAGATAGGAGGAATAAACTAAATCTAAAGAGCCATTGCCATTGGGGGCTATCTTTGTTATAAATGCGTCTTGCGCACCGCCAATCGTCAGCTTAAATGCGCGCGCCAGAGGAAGTACGCCTGAAGGAAATGTAGGCCAGTTTGCCACGGTTCCGCCGGTCACATATATATTGCCTGTGCCGTCAACCGCGATGGCATTGCCCTGAGTCTGGTAAACACCCGGGTCAGTGGCTCCGCCGAGATACGTAAAATACTGCCTTAGGCCTGCTGAGTTGAATTTGGCAACAAAAGCATTTGCCACTCCTCCAGCTCCGCCGCCATTTTGTGTCTGATAAGCGCCGACCGTTGCCGGCAGTCCGGTTCCTAAGGTATTATTAGAGGTTGTTCCTCCGGTCACATAGGCATTGCCTATGGTGTCTAAACAAACAGCGTTCGCAAAATCAAGGCCCGCGCCGCCTATGAATGTCGAATATACCAAACTATTTCCGTCTGCATTCACTGCAGTGAGAAACCCGTCAATGCCGCCTTTATTCACTACCTGAAATGCGCCGGTGCTGAACGGAAACGAAGCGCCCGCAGTAAAGGTAGTGGAACCGCAGATATACACGATACCTGAAGGGCCCACAGCAATGGATTTACCGATGTCGTCTCCTGCGCCGCCCAAATAGGTGGCCCACATGATCGAGCCTTGAGGGCTGAGCTTTATGACAAAAGCGTCAAAAGCTCCGCCTTTGTTTGCGGATTGATAATGCGCCGCAACACCAGGGAAGAGATCTGCTACTACAGCCGTCTGGCCTGTCATATATACAGTGCCGTCAGCTGTCACAGCCATGCCGTTGATCCTGTCTTCTACGGTCGTTCCTAAATAGGTTGAATATACTAATGTAGGATCTATAATAAGTTCTTTACTTTTATCGTAAGCTCCAACCTTAAAACGAACCTGAGTATTGCTTGCCATAACAAAACAGCCTTCTACAGGTTGTCTTATATCCCCTGTTTTCTGGTAGAGCGCCGGGGCATTGAATGCCAACTGGCTGTCCTTTAAACTAAGTACCAGGTTGCCCTGCTTATCAAGTTCAAGGTTTTTGGCTCCCTGAAAATCCATGCTGATAAGGCCGGGGTTTGCACCAGGAGCGACTACGAAGTCATATTCCAATTGCCCTTCATTGCCATAATATATCATGTCGATCCCGGGATAGACCTGCTTATACGCAACTTTGGAATACTTCTCCACGTTGGTCTGCCATTTCTTAGGGTCATTACCGGTCATGTAGTTACTATGACTTGCCAAAACATCCAGCCCTTGTATTATCGGGTCGGCATTGGCGCCTTTAAGGCTCATGCGCACCACATCAAGCCCTTGGGCAGTTTGTGTTTTTAAACTCAGCACGGCTTCTGCAGGAGTTAAAAACAATGTATATCCCTTGCCGCGCGCGAGGAATTTGACCGATGCATCGGTTTGTCCGCGGTTAGCTTCAAAAGATATTGGCAGTTTGGAATATTTCTCTTCTGCCTTGGCCTGAGCGCTTAGATCCATTGTCTTGGCCTGCCCGAATCCGTTCAGGGCTTCCATTTTCGGCGACATACTCATTGCCGCTGCCGCAGGAGTTATTGCCGCGGAACTTATTATCAAATTCGTTACTAAGATCATACAAATTAACCTTGAAATTGATTTCATGTCTATTTCTCCTTTTTTAAATTTTCCCAGCACTTTCTACATTATCTTCTTAAAACAGTCTTTGCTAATTTTACAAACTGCGCTTTAAAACTTTTCCTCCTTTGAATTTTAAATTAATCATGTTCATCTTGTCCTATCAGTCTTGTCCCTGCTGATTTACAGAGATCCTGCCAGATGTATATTCGATTATATGCTAAGTTCAGTTAGCGGTCAATTGTACCTTGGTATAACATTGTTTATTTTTCAAAAAAGAATATTTAACGCTAACGTGACCATTGTACCGCTGTCCTGAAAGTTTTTGTCAAGCGCATTCAAATCCTTGGATGTTACACTCTGCAGCCAGACATAGCGATAGCTTGCATCCAGAGAAAGCCCCTCGTTAATCATGATCTCAAAACCTGCCCCTGCATGCAGGCCGAACCGGAAATCAGTATTGCTGAAATTGGCCGGCCCGTTCACCTCGGTATAATACCATCCTCCGCCGGCGAGCAAGAATGGGTTCAAGCTGTTTCCCGGCATTAGATATACCAGTAAGCTGCCTTGAAAAGGATAAGTTGTGATAATTGTGAAACTGTTGAAATTATTGCGGCGATAATCAATAGAACCTTCCAATCTCAAACTGGGAGTTAGATGAAACCTGGCTTGAGCTCCGGCATACCACTGCCCTTGGTCTGCGTCTACCGGAGTGGAATAGGTCGCGTGGGGCCCGATTGAAAATACTTTTTCGCTAATGCCAATTTCTCCGAATACAGCCAGCGGCAAAACCAGCAATAAAGCTGACGTTATGATACATTCCTTAAGAGTGAAACTATTTTTATTCATTGGGATCCTTTTAGTCCTTAAAAGCTTTTGCAAGATGTATCTTCACATCATCATCAGATTTCAACCTGACGATTCTCATATTTGGCTGATTGAATTTGACTTCAAATCCGGTTTCCTTCCTAATTATATTTTCGAGGCCTTTATAAGACCAATTTTTAGGATCAAATTTTACAATGTTTAATTTACCTACGTCCAAAGAACTCCTGGACGTTCCAGGAAGATATATTGCCCCGGTACCAAAGTCAACAGCAAAGGCAATGATCCCTGGAATTACAAACAACAATAATCCTACCCCGTCCATAACAGCGACTCCTGCATCGATCTTGCCGGCATGCTGCCCTCTGCGTTGAGGGTACAGAATAGTTCCGCAACCTAAAAATTGCGCAATTAAGACAGTGCAAATCAATACTTCTAATACACGGGCTAATTTTGAAAACATTTTTCCTCCGATAAAATATGAATCTGATTCAAATACTTATTTATCTGGTGCGGGATTAATATTAAAATCTTTACACTTTTACTTCATCGCTATAAGGTTCTTTTAGCTCTATCTTGACTCCGTCAATATTGCAGGTTGCCGCCTTTTTAACTTTGTTACCGGCATCTTTGCTGAACTTATAGGCCGCGTTTACCGCTTCCGTTGCGGCTATAGAAGCTGTTTTCTTGACATCTATGCCCATTTCCTTTGCTGAATGAATAACCCCCCTAAGCAGGCCTTTGGTCGCGGCGTTAAGGTCTGCTTCTGCTGCTATCGCCGCCTTAATTATCGCCCTTGCTAAAGAAGAGATAGATGCTATGGAACATAAAGAAATGAATTTATCATCTCCTTTAGCCGTCAGCCCTTTCAATATTCCTATTACTAGGGCTTTTACGCCGTTCTCCAAATTCTTTCCTGTTTCAACCACGCTAGTTATAGTAGAACTGATAACGTGCTGCAGAGATTCTATCAACTCTTCGCCGTTTTTCTCTGTATCTTCAACAAGTTTTGTCACTTTTGGGTAGATATTATCAACAATATTGTTTACGATATTTTCTGTGCCTTTTATCACGCACTTGATGTCCTTATTTACTCCCTTAATAATGCTTTGGGCTGTCTTCTTCATATTATCTCTCCTCAAACCTATTTTATCTTGCAGGCATTAGCGCCCTCTTTTTCGTTCCCGCAAGCATCATCATCTATAGTTGATTTACCGGCATCCTGACCGCCGATACAGGGTTTGATGATCATGTTATTTACCACACCCGTGACGCCCTTTATGTTCTTGGCAAGTTTTCCTGCCAGCGCTTTTTCTTCATTATTGGAGACTGAACCGCTTAGGGTCACCAACCCGTTGTTCGTGCTAACCCTGCTGTTAACAGCGCTGGTAGTGCGATGAAACAAGAGCGCCACTTTAACCCTGGCAGTGATGGATGCATCATATATATTTTCAATCGTACTTTGCTTCGCAATATTTAATCCCTTATCAGCTGGAATTTCATTCTTGGCAACTTTGACACCTACTGCATCGTGATATTTAGGCAGATTTGCATTTTTTTTGATTGTTTTTTTAGCTGCTTTCTTCGGAGATTCCTTTACTGTTTTTTTTGGATCGGTCTGCTCCGTGCTGCATTTAAGCGGGCACGAGCCGCTCTTCATAATCCCGCAGGTATCACAGATATCGGCAAAACCTAAGCCTGCCATAAAAAATGTAGTTAAAATACAAATAGAAATAAGTTTCATAATAAACATCCTTTTGGTCATAATATCCTAAAATTCATCCGGAGCCTCAAAACGGGACAGATAAGACCTTCGTTTCTTTTTCCGTTTTCAGGTTCTTCATGTTTTGGGCCTCAGCAGCAGTTACTTTTCCTTTTTTGTTTTTTGTTGTTGTTTTTACTGGTTTATTTGATGCTTTATTTAATGCCTTCTTTTTGTCGCTCTGGGTTGCGCTGCATTTGAGCGGGCAAGTGCCTTCCTTCATTCCTGCACAAGAATTACATTCTGCGTAAATCATGCAGTTCATCAAGATCAGGGTTAAAACAATATTAATACAAAGCTTCAGAATTGAATCAACTGCCTTACTTGGGGCTATTTTCATTTTTTATATCCTTAATTGGCTGCTCTGTCTTTTGTTCCGTCTGCACTCCGTATCCTGCTCCTTCGTGCCCAATAAAATTCTGCAAAGTCCGGCTGCAGCCGGTCATGGCCATTACCAGGATCAACAGCATTAAACCCTGGTATTTTTTTATTACATGCGACATGAAAACCTCCGACTTTATTCGGAGAATGAATGCAAATGTTGTCGCAGTAGGCCGCGTTATCAAAGAAGCCTCCGGCTTCAGCCGGAGGAGCGTCACTGCCGGCAGGCATGTTTTTATTTTATTTATTTGCATCTTGTTTCTTAATATACCTTATTGATCAAATCTACTAATTCCTGGGCATTAACCGGTTTTTGCAAAAACCCGGCGCCCCCGGTCTTTAAAACCTTATTCTTCAAACCGCCGTTTTTGTCCGCTGAGATTATAATAACCGGACGTTTTGATCCGGACTCAATGATACGCTTTAACGCTTCCATCCCGTCCAAACCTGGCATGTGAATATCCATGACTAAACAGCCCTTAGCGCTATTAGGCATCGCACTGAAATATTTCTCTGCGGAAAGATAAATGCTTACTTCAAACCCAAAAGTCATTAACAGGCATTTAAGCGCCCGGCATACCGATTCATCGTCATCTACAATAAAGATATGTTTCTTGTCTGCCAACATTTGCCCGCGCTCCTTGAGATATGCTTTGTGCTTTATATTTGATTGTATGCTTAATTCAGGAAGCTATCAATTGTACCTTGGTATAACAACCCCTTTCTGGAACAGATGCTTTACTGAACCTCCTTCAACTATTCATTGTGAATTAATTGGTTACGGGTTGAGAGATAGCGTTTTGATAGACTCTTCTAATGAATTTTTTTTCTACCAGATAAAAAAAGGTGAAGACTATAAGTTGATTTATTAAAACCGCGATCAAACCGTATTTTGAACCGCACAGAGCCGCAAGCGCGTAAGCCTGGAATTGCCCGACCCCGTACATGGGATTCTTGAAATATTTGTACGGCCCGGTTTTTACGAAGCCTGCTATTTTTTTTCCGAGGAACATGTCTTTCCAATAATAGATATCTATCGAAACCACTCTTGCAGCCCACAGTTTCATGGTAAAGCCAAATATACAGACTATTACTAATAATATGTATAGAAACCCCTTATGAATAAAATCCGGCAGGCTTCCCGCTGTTGAAGAGATGATATACCCGATACTTACTGCATTGTGAAAAAAAATAAAACCCAGTGTCGCTTCATATGCTAAATACCCTTCATTTTCACTGCCCCATTTCTTAATGAACCAATGGCGATACCCATCTTCTGAAAGGACAAGGGTTATAAAACATATATAAAACACCTCTATCATGACAAAATAGAAAATAGCAAGCGTGTAGTTGTACGGCTGGTAATTGACAAGATATATGAAAAAAATAAAAGATAGTAATAGGGCAATTATTCTGGGCTGAGTGGTGTGTTTTATTACAAATCCCGAAATGGAGGCCACAAGCTCTATAAAAATGTTGGTCTCCTTAAAGAGATTAGTAAAGTAATATTGAATTCGATTTTCTCGCTTTATTGCATTCTTGGAGTTCATAGTTGGATTATATGGCAAATACAGTAAGCGGTCAATTGTACCTTGGTATAACAGGTTTTTGGCGATTGGTTATTTATTTTAGATTTTTTAAGGATTCGTAATTGTAGTTTCGAAATTGTCTGTATTTGTTGACGGGCTTAGGCAGGATCTTTCTGATTTTACAATATAGTTTTTTTACACTTTAATCTTCTCGTGCAATGTTTTTCCATTTTTTTTATCTTTACCGTACAGCTCTATGGATTCTACTTTTGGGATCAATGCTCCTGATGCAGTTATGAAAACTTTATTTAGGTAAGCCGGTTTGCCATTAATGACCATTTCGGCTCTGACCATTTTCTTGTCATGATAAACCTTTATTTCTCTTTTATCGAAAGACTTTATCAATAGTTTATATACACCGGTGTTTTTATCGAAATCACATTGGAAACCGTATGCTTTACGGTCCATCGCGCTAAGTTCTTCACGTTTTCCATCCTTGGCCAGCAATAACCAATACGCGGCAACCGGCTGCTTCTGGTCTATCTTGCCGTCAGCGCCCACATTTGCGTCATACCGCACGATATTCGCATTTTTACTGCGTCCAATTACGAATAGTTGGTTTGTTTGAGCTCCGAAAACATTAACGGACAACATAACAAAAACAATAATATATACGAAGCGTTTCATAGTTAGATCCTTTACTGCAAAATTAGTATGTATTAAAAGGCCCGGCTCATTCTTATGCCAAGATTCTTCTCTTTTACAACAGGCTGAATAGTCCAGCCTTTGTAGGGTTTTGTCAACATATATGTGCTGACAAAGGCTATAGTCGCGCCAGCAAAGACATCTATGGGATAATGGACATTGGTCCTGAGCCTGTCATAGCCGACATATGATGCTATGAAATAGGCAGGCAGGCCGTACTTCCACCCATACCGTTTGTACAGGAATTCTGCGGATGCAACCGTAATAGTCGTGTGCCCTGATGGAAAGGACTGGGGTTCTCCATTGGGACGTGTAGAAGTGACCGTATATTTCAGGGCCAGGGTAATACCCATCGCAGTCCCTGCGGACTGGGCAAACTGCAGTGTCCCGGCTTTATCTTTTTCTACGAGGGTCATTCCAAAAGCAAATGCCGGTAGAACATACACTACCGCATTGTCAATATTGTTAAGCATATCTCCCTGTTCCGTAACACTGCCAGCTTCAGGAACAGAGAAAAGACAGAAAATCGTTGTAATCATGGTAAAGGTAATGAAATTTTTAGCGAAATTCATATATTTGTTTACTCTTCCGGCATATTGTCGCGCCACTCTACGGCGCCAAAATCTGTATGGCTTAGGAAATTGTAAGTTAGGGTAATAGTTCTGACTAATTGATCCCTGCCAGGTAAACTACTGCTATAGCGCGCGTTGCGGCTGGCCAAAAGATAACCTATAGATAAAGCATGACGGCCAAAGACCCGCACAGCCAGCGACGTGCTGAGGTATTGAATACGCTCCTCGCCTGGAGCCCTGCTTGCGATTATATCTGTAATGAAATAATTATGCCCTGAAGCATCGATCATGACACTTTTGCCCATAATAAGGCGCAGTGCCACGAGCTGTTGAGGAGTGACTCCGTAATGAAAATCCGTTTCAGAGCTGTCCGGAAGGATCGTTCCTGCGCCGCCAAACCCCAAGCCTATCAGGCCGGTCGCCTGCAGCGCTACTTTTTTAGATACCCACCACTGTCCAGTGGTCCCGAACGAGCCCGCAGTTGAAGAAAGCCGGTAAACCTGGGGAGCCAGGTAGTCGAAAGTTCCATACAAGCCCCAAATGCCGCGGTAATTATCGCCTGACTCATAGAGCGCTCCAAAAAGCAAACCTCGGATCATAGCGCTGTTATACTGGCTGGTTTTTTCAATGCGCGAATCTATTTCAAAATCGAAATAATCAAAAGGGCGATTGTAACTATAACCGGGTTTTCCCGGTAAACCGTAAACAATCTTAAAATCGGCGTAACTGACCGTGTTCACCAAGGTCGTATGATTACCGATAACATTGAGGTCAACATTGGAGCCTGTGCCAGCCTGCAGGCGGTAAAAAATCGCAGGATCACGGCTTGTCAGAACAGGGCCGTAACGTTTCCCGAAAACAAGCCGGTTAAGTTCCGTAGGAGGATAGACAAGGCCTGCCATAAATTTACGCCATGCCGCAGGATGCCCCCCTCCATTTTCAATTATTAAATTAGAAAGGCGGTAAAGCACTTCTCCGACAAAGCTCCCGGCTGTACCACTGGCTACTTGATCGTTCAAAGAAGGGTCTGTAGTTTCACCGCCGACTTCCCAGGCGAAAGCGCCCGCATTACTGTATATAAGAGACTCCCAATAATTCAAACCCGCTGAACGTGCGAACCCATAATAGAGCGCGCCCGAATATGGGTGTCCGATCTGATTCATCGTGAAAGCGTCTTGATCTACAACCCAGGGGCCTTTATTAACATGGTCCCGGATCGAATAATTGCTGACATCATACTCTCCAGGGCCGTAGAAAAGAAGGTCTAAACGATTCAATAGGATAATGAATGCCGGGATCTCAAGAGCAGGAATAAGATAGCTTTTTCGTGTTGGAGGTTCTCCTGGTTTAACACGGTCAGGAGAAGTAGGCCCCTGGTTATCGGCTGTATCTTTTGTAGGCATTATCACAGTACTCGGCGTAACTTTGATCGGAGCCGCAAAACCTCCGGCAGTTAAAAAAAAGATCAAAAAAATGCTTTCCACGGCTATAAAGTATTTATTCACAATACTCCAGGAACGGCCCGGCGCCTTATCCGCATAAACAGCTGTTCTTCTTTGTTTTCTTTCATGTATTTCTCTTCATATGCACTCACTTAAAGCTCATCTCGTCTTCTATTTCAGGTTTAGCTTGATACTTTAAACCAGGTTTTACTGTATGGTTCCGTGTTGTCCAGCTTTCCAGCAGCACTGAAGTTACAGTAAGGGCTAAAGGCCCCAGAATGAGCCCTGAAGAACCAAAGAATATCAGGCCCCCGACTATAGACAAGAATGCTAAAATGGTGTGGAATTTAAGCCGTTTCCCCACCAGGACGGGGCGAAGCAGGTTGTCTACAGTACCGACAACAAAGCTGCCCCATAATGTGAGGATCAAGGCTTTTCCCCAACTGCCTTTCAAAAGCAATAAAATAGCCGCCGGAACCCAAATAATGAAAGCACCCAGCACGGGTATCACTGATAGCAAAGCCATAACCACTCCCCATAGCAGCGGAGCGGGTAAACCCAGCCACCAGAACATCAATCCGCCTAACAGGCCTTGAATGGATGCCACGGCCAGCGTTCCGTATACCGTGGCATAAATAGTATCACTGACCCGGCAAAACAGGCTGTCCATTTCTTTTTCAGAGAGCGGCGATAAAGACCTGAGCGATCTAAGCGCTGCACGCCGGTCGCGCAGAAAAAAGAAAAGCATATAGAAGGTCATAGCAATATCAATCAGCTGGAACAAGGAACCTTTTACAATAGACCCTGCCGTAGAACTCAACCATTTAGCAAGTGTAGTAACTGTTCCGGGCAAATCTATCTGCTGCTCGATCTTATCGGCAATAGGCGCCAGGCGCGGATGGCCTTCAAGCACGTGCCGCCATTCGCCGGACTTGACCTCCGTTTCGATAAGTTCCGCTCCTTTCTCCGCCTGTATGAAAAGACGCTCCCCTACGAATGTTGCCGGGGCCACTACGATAAAGCCTATTGCCAAAACTGAGACTAGCGCAGCCAGGCTGGGGCGTTTAAGTTTTAACTCAAGCCACTCTTGCAACGGAGTGAACAAGACCGCCAGCGCCAGGGCCCATGTAAGCGAAGGTAAGAATGGCTCGGACAACCTGTAACAGAGATAGATCCCAAAAGCAGTCGCAACTATCAACACGAGGGTCCGGATGCGGCTTTGTGATTCCCATTCATGAAAGGCCGAAGTAGCCTGGTGCTTATCTGGTTTACTCATAATTTTAACCCCTCTTTGTTTTCAGCAATTTCTAACAAAACAAATTATGTGCGTATTATTCTCTTATTGTTTTCAAGTCCGCTTTAATAGAGCCGATAGCTATTTCAGAACTCATCTCGACCGGTGTTTTTTTGTTATCATCCGTCAACCAGACGCTAAGGCTGCCCTTAGCCTGGAATATCCCGGTGCCTTCTCTTATGTTCGGTTCAACTACATAGCATTTAAAACTGCCTGCAGGCACTTTTATTTCTTCTTTTCTCAAGATCCTGACTGACAGCGGCCAGGATTTCCCTCCGGAATTAGCGTCAATACTAATAGTTTTCCCGTCTGATATATTTTTCGTCCTTAGATAATAAAGGCTGGACAATACATCCTGCGCCCAGTTAGGGATCGCTCCAATTTTTTTTGTTTCAGGAATATAGTAGGTATGCCGTACCTGGTCAAAGATCAGAGTTTCCGTGTTCCTGTAATTTCCTTCAGACAACTGCTGGCGGAATTTAAGCGAGCATAAGCTCTTTGTGTCGATCCAGGATTCATTGACATCTCTGACCTTGAAAAAATGATCAAAGAACGCGGCTGTCCTTGCTTCGGTCACTATGTGATAGCAGTCCCTGTTTTGAAATTTTTCTATATTCTTGACAGCCATAGTGGCGTAACCTATGACCACGAATTTATATCTTATATCGAACTCAAGATATTCGCCGACCTTGAAGGCGTCGTTCTTCTCCTGCCGCCATACAAATTTCTTTATTTTGTTCTGTTTGTGCGTCTTTTGAGGCTTCTGAGTGGCAGAAAAAACAGGAAGTATCAGATAAACCGATATCAATAGCGCTGTAACACATTTTTTAAGCATAAGTTATCTCCGGGTATTAAATATAAAATACGAAAAAAAATATTTTCGAAATTACGTATTTTGCGATTTAACGAATTAAATCGAGAAGTAGGTAGACGCTGTAAGGACTGAATAGAGCACCGGCAACCTTGGCTCAAGCGCCTTGCCGACAAAAACATTGAACTTTAAATTAATATGCTCAAATAATATCATGTCACACCCCAAACCGGCGCTGAGAGATGACTTCATGTTGTAGGAGTAGCCAAAATCGGCGACATTACCGATCTGCGCGGTCTCGGATGTTATATCTATAGTTAGTATCTGTAATTTGGCTCTTAAGGCGTGTTTCTTAACGTTTCTTACTATCGGGATGTGGTAGTTCAATTTGCCGTATGCAAGGGTGTTGCCATAGAATTCATTATAACCATAGCCTCTTAGCAGGTCATACCCGCCGGCAAAATACACATCGCTCAAGGGCCTGAAGTCTGTGGTGATCGGAAAATAGAACTTGAGGTATGCCTCCAGGTAATCCCATTTCTGCGGCATATAAGTGCTCTTTATATCGATCTCTCCCTTTGTGAATTCGTAATCGCTTCCCGTCCCGCGGTAAGACCCTGAAAAAGTGCCCGAAAGCTTACTGCCGTTGGGAACAGGGTTCAACGGGTCTGCCGTATCGTATTTGATATTAACAGACTCAAGTAAGACATTGCCCTTGTCGTATTGGACGTTCTTGTCTACCGAAGCTGTGACCGTATTGGCTACGGAGACAGCGGTTTTTACCTGGGTAAATTTGTCGAGGTTATACCCGAAATACGGGACGATCTCGTGTGTTCGCTGAAAGTATGTTTTGGGGCCAAGGTTCAGCTCAAAATAGATCGTGTCGGCAAGGGACGCACCCGTGAAGAACTTTGAAAAATTGTACCGCAGGTCAAACCCGATATTAAAAAATGTATTTAGCATATCGTATCTGGAGGTTATGTCGAACGTAGTGCTGGATATCTGCTGATGAACTGAGAACTCTATCTCGCTGTTCGGCAACACAAATCTGAAGTGCGGCATCTGCACCATTCTTGCATCCGTGATCTTTATATCTGCCACCTCGGCCAGTGCCGGCACAGCTGGCACACACAGCAGAAAAGCCGCAAACAGGACACCTCTCATCATAAAAACTGTCTTTGACCTGCTCATTGAATTATTCTTTCCACATTTTCTTTTAAGGTTCCGCTGTTTATCGTAAGATCCGTACATTGTTTACTGTTAACATCATAATCTATCTGCCAGAACGCACTCCCGCCTTTTGAAACATCCACATACTCTTTTTTCCATTTAGCGTGTTTTTTGCGGTCGTACATAAAGAAATTGCAGTATACAACCTTCCGGCTGTCAAAATTTATGCCCATATATTGGACTCTGTATTTCCACAAAAGATCGCGGATTCTGGTGATCTGTCTTTTATTGGGTGCAATCCTATTTTGGGTAGTTACGGCCATTTCTTCATTCTTTAACTTTGAGAGTTTTGTAATATACCTGCTTACCGCGGCCAAAGCTTCATCGGTTTGCTGATTTGTAGGGATCCAAAATCCTGCGGATACAATAGTATCCGGCTTCTTCTCAAGCACAATCTGGTGTTCTCGTTCAATAATGTCTTCACAAAAAACGGGTTCAAGTGCAGTAAATGTAATTCCAGCAGTGACTATCGCGCAAATAATAATGTTGAAATGTTTATAAAGCACATCCATTTTTCTTTCAATATCCATACCAAGCTCCTTTTACATATATTCTTTACGTCTTAGGGTTCCGGGTCAGGTATCCTGACAAAAATAATGCCAGCAGTGTGTATGTCAGGAACAGGTAATACCCGGGCTCTAGAGAAGTGCCGTTGGTAGTCAGCATAGCCGTTTCACCGGCTGCTATTTTCATGTCGCTAAGCTGGCTGGTAATTATCCCGTTAAAGCCGACATAGGCCATGAATATAGCGACCACCATGACATCTGCCATGGACCATTTCCCTGATTTTAAGACAAAAAACTTAATAACAGGGTTCTCCTTTGCGCTGTGAAAATTGTAATAATACAACACTGACGAAGCTATTTTTAACAGCGGGAAAAAAATACTGAAGGTAATGACCAGGAGCCCGACTAATTTCATTTCTATATCTTTGTGGACTATCATGATGCGAAATATATCTACGATACTTTTGCTTTGAAAATACAATACCTGGTTCTCGAATTGTATAGGATGCCCGAGCAATACAAAACTCATGTGCGAGATCTTTGCTTCTATATCTATCATTGGTGTGGTTACGCCGGTTACCAAAAGCAGGATAAGAGACGCAACCAGAATTAGATATCTTGAAGGGACTAAAGGCTGTTCGCTAAAACCGGATAAAGCAAAAAGACTAATAGATAATATGATAAGCAGAACAGTTTCCTTAGAAACCAGCTTGTATTTAACTGAAATTACTTCATTAAGTTTGATCCTCGCGCTTTCAACATCCTTAGAATCGGTCTTAAGAAGAATACTATCTATTTTAGATGTATCCTGTGTATTATGTGTTTGGCTAATATATTGTTTAAGCTGTTTGTTCAGCACATCCTTTAGCTGCCCTTCTGTCTTCACAGTCGTCATCTCACGAAGAATGGCATTCGTATATTCAGGAATTCCTTTTTTTATATCCTTGATACTGACAAAAATATTCATAAAGGCTTGTTTAAACCACCCTCCGGCTGAGCCTTTGTTCTCTTTTTTGATATTCTTGGCAACTTTATCAATAAGGGTGTTTAACAGGACTTCAATATGTTTTCTGAGCGCCCGCTCGTTCGTCCTTGACAAAGACAGCTTGTTAATCTCCTCTGTAAGAATTACGCTGAGCTGGCGCTTCCATTCATCAACGCTTAAAAGCCCGTATTTGATATGGTTGAGCTCGGCATAATCGTTCTTGTTCTTCTGGTTGGAGATCGAATTTGAAATGATCTGCTGGCACAGAACAGCCGATACCATGATAATTACTAAGGATAAGATAAGATTGATTTGTTTCATAATGGTTACCTTCATTGTCTCCAAATTGTAGGGGCGGGCCTTGCGTCCGCCTATAAAAAGAATTCGTATTTATGTGGTCATTATTCATTCGGGCGGACGCAAGGCCCGCCCCTACAGGACAAATATTATTAACCGTCAATAATCGAACTTCCAGAACAGATCTACTCCTGATGTCTTCGGGTCACCGAGCTGTGAATTTAAGCTGTAATGTTTGTCTAATTTGTAATCCAGCAAGGTCTGGGGGCTCTCATCCTGGCCGGAACGCCATTCGTATTTTGCCGTAAGCCTGTCCGTTATATTCTTGCCCACGCCCCAGGAGCCTTCGGAAGGCTTAAGGGTCAACTCATCTATAGGAACGACCTTGCTGACCATTCCTTTGATGTCTTTTTCTGCGAACCCGGCCATTACATCGAAAGACGTATTCTGCAGAGAAGCGCTCTGCGACTGCGACAGTTTGGTGGACTGGGCTCCGAAAGCAAGGTATGCTATGATGTCTTTGCGCTCCATGGACGGGTCGCTTTGAAAAGTTATTATAGGGTTATCCAGCGTGCCTCCAAGTAACACGTCTATAGAAACATCCCCAATGACACAGGATGCTTTTGCATTGATCAGTGAAGTCAGGAAATCCGATCCTCTGGGAATGATCTTCGCTCTGGTTATAGAAAGGGGCCTCTCGTTTATCTTATAGATACCGCGCAATGCGTTGATCTCTCCGGCATAGGACATGGGACCATTCTTTTTTTTTGTTATATCCAGGTCACCTTTTACCTCGGCTGATACGTTCTGGGCATATACCCAGGTTTTTCCCGGTGCCAGCACGTGGAGATCCAGGCTGAGCAGTTTGTAGAACTCAGGGGAAGCTGTAGCTGACGGCACCGTCATTACGGCTCCGCCCCGGTCGGTTTTTATGAACTCTATCTCACTCAATACAACCCTGGTATGGGACGGGATATTAACTACCCCTTGAGTGAGGGTCACATTTCCTGCGGCATAAAGCCCTTTTATTTTTATATCTGAATCGATGCTTCCCGTAAAAATATTTGTGTTCATTACCTTGAAATCACGGCAGGCCAGCTTCAATTCTGCATCCGCAGGAACAAAGCCTTTAAGCATTATTTTTCCTGTAAGTTCGGCGTTCCCATCTCCGCTTTTAAGGGTGAAATGACGCAATAATATCTCGTTGTTGTCCAACTCGATACTGGCGTTTATGTCGTGGTACTCGGCCTCAGTCGCGGCAAGGGTCAAAGTCCCGCCGGTTATGCCGATATTTCCCTTGATCTTTGGGGACATGGGGTCGCCCTCGATAAGGATATCAGCCTGTATCTTTCCGGACGATGATCTGACCTGTTCTGTTATCCCGGGAAGGATATCAAAGCCAAGCCCGGTGTTCTTAATAGAAACCCTGAGGCCTGTACGCTGGATGCGTTTCTTTACCGGGCCGAGAGACAGGTCCACAGGGACCGCGCCTTCCACTGAAAAAAGCGTCTTACCCTTATTTTCAACCCGCGCTTCGAACTTGAGATTTTTTTCCGCGTATTTGAGCTTTGCTGGTATTTTATCGAACGATAAACCTCTTGCCTCAGCATTTACTATATCAACAGTGCCTGATATATGAGGTGAAAGGTAACTGCCTTCTATTCCTATATCTGCGTTTACAATCCCTTCCAGCGGAATATCTATTCCGGTCAATAAGCCGAGCCCTCTTGTGTCCGCATTCTTTACTCTAAGATCCATGTTCATATTCTTTAAGCTGCCTATCACTCCGCTTGCTGTTATGAGCTGAGGGCCGTTTGATATCCGCAGAGACTCAACTTTTATTTGTTTTGATGAGGCCTCTATTTTTATATCGCCGTCATTGGACCAAGTAGATGTACCGGCAGAAACGCTTATTTTGTTAATGTCAAAGAGAAAAATACTTTTGCCTGTCTCTTTAAAACCTGCATTAGCAAGAAATTCTACGTTAGTATTCGTTCCTGCTCTAAGTTTAACTAAACCTGTATTTTCCCTGTTTTGCGCCAGGATAGATATATTGTCAAAGGCCGTTCCTCCGGCTTTAAAACCGGTTATCTGAACATCTGCGGTTCCGTCAGGAGGCAGTTTAAATCCTTTAAGTGATACTTTAGCTTTTACACTGTCCGCGGCGAGCCCTGAAAACAACAGGTCCCTGCCTTCCAGCTCAGCTGATATATCGGATGAAGATAGCGTGCCCTTTAAGCTACCGGTAGAAGATAAAATGCCTTCCATTTTTACTGAATCAAGGAAAACAGATACAAATCCGAGGTCAACCTGTTTAAGGTTGTAGGTCATATCGAGAGCTTCGTTCCTGCCATAACCCATAACCCCTTTAGAAGAAAGCCCAAAATGGGCCGACTCTACCTTAAGTTTATCGAGCCTGAAAGCTTTTTCGCCTGCCAAACCCAGGGCAGCGATGGCAAAATGCTCTCTAAAAACTTCGATATCTGCGTTCAATGAAACAAGCCTCTTTGCGATAACCGCGGTTATGGTGCTTTCACCTACGCTGAAGCCCGCGAACTTTGAAGGATGGATCTTTACCGAAACGCTTGAGCGGAGTCCGTCTAAATTTCTGCCTTGAGCCTGTATACTGATATCCAAAGAGAGCTCGCCTGTCGGGCAGGCTTCTTTTTTGTATACCGCAAAAACTGGCATTATGTCGCACGGCTTAAGGCCTGTGATCCTGCTATTTACCACTAGACTGGGTACCTCGGGCCGAAAGAGCGCTTCGTTATCTATCTTAAGTGAGTTATATTTAAAAGATTGGACTATTTTAAGTTCGTCAAGGCCGCCCGTGAGCTTTATATTACTGGAGAACGCTCCTATAGGCCTTATTCGCGGGTCCAGCGCCGAGATATCCTTGAGAGAACCCTCAGGGCAGTCAATATTGATGTCAAATACAGGCCTGGCCATATGCTTTATAGTTCCGTCAATACTGAGTTTCGAATACTCTGTACTTAAACGGAGCCCTTTTATATTCAGGTCTCGGCCCTTGACCTGCACACTGCCGCTAACGGCCTTTATATCTAGAGCAGGCCTTGTGCTTTTTGCGCTAAGCGTGGTAATGCCTACATTAGTAGTATCTCCATTGATAGCAGCTGACGCAGAAAGGTTAATGTTTGTTATCTCTATAACCGCCGGCTTGTTCCTGAATTTCACCGATACAGTGCCGTTGTTTATGCGGACTTCTCTTAACAAGACAGAGTTGCCTGCGCCGCTTTTCGAAGATGGAAAAAGCCCGCTGTAACTCCAGCGGAGGGCTGAGTCCTGCGATATGGTAAAAGATGGACTTGTCAGGGTAATATTATTGAAATAATACCTGCCTGCCATGAGTGCGGGTAAGGAGTAAAAGGCTTCGATCTTTTCGGAGTAGAACACCTGTCCGCCGGCCCCTGCGAGCCTGACCTCCTCAAGAGTTATGCCGGTAAAGACGTTGCCGCTTATTTTGTTAACGGTAAATCTCCCCCCGGTAATAGGTCCTATTTGAGAGGCCAGAGTATTTTTTAAATAACTTTTAAAATACCCTGTTTCGACAAAAACAACCGCGGCAATAGCGATCACAGCCACAGACAAAAGTAAGTATTTGGATATCTTAAGTATTATATGCATATATTAGACCCAATAGAATGTAGGGGCGGGCCTTGCGTCCGCCCGTAACAATATACAATTGCATAATATTCAACGGTTTTAATAATCGGGCGGACGCAAGGCCCGCCCCTACAATGGTTTTAAAATGGTATCATCATTCAAAATCCTTGCCCTATGGTCAGGTAAAAGTGATATGACCCGAGATCTACGTTACGGTAATTTTCAGCTGGGAACGCCAGGTCAATCCCCAGGGGGCCTATGGGTGTAATGTATCTTACGCCTGTACCTACGCCGTAGTTGAGGCTGTAAGTATTAAAAGAAAAACTTGACTGGTAAATATCGCCTGAGTCCACAAAAACCACGCCCTTAAAATTGCCCTTGATCGGGAAACGGAGCTCTATGTTACCTTCAATCAGGTACTGCCCGCCCAGAGGGTTTCCTTCCGGATCCTTAGGCCCGATCTGTTGGAACCCGTAGCCCCTGACACTGTAGCTCCCGCCTGTGAAAAATCTCTTGAATATCGGTATATCGGTAGTGAAACGGTTTGGCCTGATGAATCCTATCTTGATCCTGGATGCGGCTATCAGTTCTCTAAAAAGAGTGCCGTAGAGATGGGTTTCCATGACACCTTTAAAGTAATCAACTTCCGACCCGAGCAGGAACGTGGCTGGTTCAAAGTAAAGCGAATAGGTGGAACCGTGAGACGGGTAAGCGGGGTTGTCTACAAAAGAATAGTTCAAGCCCGCGGATAGGCTCGAAATGTAATACGATGAACCCGGGGTCGCGGTAAGTATGTCAGAAAGAAGAGTGTCGTGCAGGTCCACCGGCCTGTTCACTTCCAGGTTGTAGGCCGTAAAAATCGAAAAGTTATTTTGTAAATTCCTTTTTACCTGTAGTTGCGAAGATATCTTTTCGTTCGTGTAACTCGGAACGACTTCTTTGTCCAGGGCGCTTGTAACGCTCAAGCTGTTCTTTCGGTCTATAAAATATGGTTGGATGACAGTACCTGTAATGTTCTGTTCTATAGAAGAGTACAATGCCCCCAGGGTCAGAGTCCTGGGCCTGCCCCAGAGGTAATAGCGGCTCCATTGGACGCTTGTCCTGACTTTGGCTTCTGTAGCATAACCCAGCCCAAGCCTGATCTGCCTCTTGTCACCTTCTTCCATCGCGATATTTATTGGAACGATCGCGGAAGCCGAACTAATTACCGGAGTTACGGACACCAAGCGGAAAACACTCAGATTGAATATGTTTTCACGGCTCTGGTCGATCTTTGTGTTCGAGAATACATCACCCGGTTTAAAAGCCAGCTCCGCCGTTATATCTTTTTCTCTTACGCTCTTATTGCCGTTTAGTGTCACAGCGCCGAATCTCTGGAGCAGGCCCTCATCAACGGAATACTCTATATCTACTGAGTGAGCCTGCTTATTTACAAGAGCCTTGCCTGCCACGGAGGAAGTTCCGTAACCGTTGTTTTTAAGGCGATCCTGTATATTTTTTTTTGACGTTTCGTAAAGCTCATACCTGAAACGTTTCCCTCTTTCAAGCGTTACTAGACCGTACAAGGTTGATATAAGTTCTTTATCCTTGCCTGTCATGCTCAAAGTTATTTTTTCTGTCAGGCTCGGCCGGCCTTCGATAATACCGATAATTATCTTTGCGACCGCCTTTTTTTTATCCTTCATTATTGTATAGCCGGCCGAAGCGTCAAAGTATCCGTTTGACTGATAATACGTTTCTATGTTCTTCATATCGCTTTTCAAGATGCCTTCATCCAGCGCGGGTTTTTTAGCGAATGGCAGCCAACCCGGGAATTTTGTATCCATTATCATTTTGATGTCACCGGCCTTAAGTTCTTTTATGCCTGAAAATCTTATACTAGCTATACGTGTTTTTACGGTATTTTCAGCGAGCGAAGGCGATGAAAATAAAAAAACCAATCCTACTGCAAAAATGATAGATATTCTTTTGCGTTGAGGCATTGTTTATTGATCCTCGCACATGTGAGCGCACGTTAAAGACATTACCTGATATATTTTTAAGTGACAATTGAAGACGAAGCATATCCGCACATCCTAACGGGGTGTTGACTTTGCAATTTCAGAAGGAAGCACCCTGCCTGAATATTGCTTGGCATAGGCTCGTGTAAACTGCGCACCGTAAAAAACTATCATAGAAGAATAAGAGGCCCAGATCATGATCAAGATGACAGAACCTGCTGCGCCGTACCCCAGGCCAGGGTTTACTTGCCCAAAATATAACCCCAGGCCAAATTTCATGATCTCAAACAGAAAGGCGGTAACAAGCGAGCCGATCCATACATGCCGCCATTTTATTTTTGCATCCGGAATGTATTTGAACATAAACGCGAATAACACGGAGAGAATACTCAAGGATAAAATGAAATTGAATATCTCAAGCGTCATGAAAAATGAATTAGAAAAATGGCCTGACAGCCAATTACCGAAAGCCGCAAGTGTTGCGGAGATCACAAGAGATACGATTAGCATGAACGCAACAGAAACTAACAGGCCGAATGAAAACAACCGCACTCTGATTAAATTCCAAATACCCGACTTAGAAGGGTCTGCCTTTACTTCCCAGATAATGTTTAATGATTTTTGGAACTGCGCAAATACTCCTGTTGCGCCTATAATGATCGTTACCACCCCTATCACTGTTGCCAGGGTGTTGTTCTTTAATTCGCCTGCTGTTGTGATCATACTCTTAATTTGTTCCGCTGTGTCTGCCCCAAGAGTAGCCGTGATCTGGGCTGTCACATGGTCGCTCACTGTATCGCGCCCGAACAGGTACCCGGCAAGCGTTGTTATCACCACAAGCAGCCCCGGCAGCGAAAAGATCGAATAGTACGCGATCACGGCGCTTTCACGTAACGGGTCTTTTTCCATCCATTCTTTATAGGCGGTTTTAAAAATATTAGAAATATTATGAAAATGCAGCTTCATTTGTTTTGGGCCTCATTCTGTTATCACTATAAATATATCTTATGTAAATATCAGTAAGCACTCAATTGTACCTGGGTATAACAGAGTTATGGCAAGGTTGGTTTGTAAACAATATAGGAGTGAATAGATACTTAAAGTGAATTAATGAAATGTGATCAGAGTGCTAACTTTTGGAAGAAATAATGCCTGCTTTTTGGGCGAAGTGGATAAGTTCTGTTACGGTTGTAGCCTGCATCTTCTGCATGACTCTGCCGCGGTGGACTTTTATTGTCTGAAGGGAAGTCCCCCTCTTGTAGGCGATCTGTTTGCTCAGCATCCCCTTGGTTACCAAATGAAAAACTTCCAGTTCCCGCGGGGACAAGGTTTTGATGCGTTGCTTAATTTTTGATATTTCGGCGAATTCTTTGTTTAGAATTTTGCTTTTTGAAATTGCAAGCGTCACGGCGCCAAGCAGTTTCTTCTCGGTAAAGGGTTTGGGAAGAAAATCAACAGCTCCTGCCTTCATGCCTTTCACGCTCATCGGGATATTCCCGTGTCCGGTTATAAAAACAATGGGTATAGCAAGCTCTCGAAGTGTCATTGCCTCTTGAAGGTCAAGCCCGCTCATATCCGGCATTTGTATGTCGCTTACCAGGCACGACGGCAATTTAAAATGTTTAAAAGCTAAAAAATCGGCTGCACAGGTAAATGTCTCAACCGCAAACCCATGTGATTTTAACAATAAGGATAGGGCTCTGCACACAGAAGTATTATCGTCAACAACATAGATGATAGGTTTAATCATCGAGAATCCTTTGTCTTAACTGGAATGGTGAAATAGAACGTTACACCGCGTTCAGGATTATTTTCTGCATATAATCGTCCGCCATGCGCCTCGATAATGGAACGGCTGATAGACAACCCCATGCCCAACCCATCCGGTTTGCTGGTGAAAAAGTGAGTAAAGAGCTTAGGCATATTTTGCGCAGTGATCCCGCTTCCGGAATCCTTTACCGCCACCATGATCGCATCAGTGCCTTTCAGTACCTTTTGCGATGTGCGGATCGCTATTTCTCGAGGGCCTTTATTGTCCTCCATGGCATCAAAGCTATTGCTTATAAGGTTCAGTAGGACCTGTTGCAGTTGTATCCTGTCGCCCTGGACAAGAGGAAGGCCGCTCTCCAGCTGAAGTTTTATTAAAGTGTTCCTTACAATAGCATCAGTTGAGCTAAGGATCATAGTCTCATTAATAAGAGTATTTACATCAAGAGGTTTTATTTCAGGCCTGCCCTTCTTCAATAGTGACCGTAATCGCTGGATAACCTCACTTGCCCGCTGGTCATCATCAATAATATATGACAGTATTTTCTCTAATTCGGTGGCCTTGCCGGCAAGCATACGTTTGGCAGCCTGGGCGTAGGAAAGGATGGACGTAAGAGGCTGGCTTATCTCATGAGCCAGAGACGAGACAAATTCAGCAAGTTTCCCCACCCTGGTAACGTGTAAAAGCTCCTCGCGCTGTGTGTTGATCATTAACTCTTTCTGCTTTATCAAAGTAATGTCTGTAAAAACTATACAGACCCCGGCATTATCTATTTTCAGAGGGCTGCAAGAGATATGCATAGATAAGATTGTTTCATCTTTTCTCCTGACCGTAACTTCTCCGCTGCTTGAACCCAACAACCCTTGTGCTATTATTGAGTTATATTTGGCAAGATCTTGCGGTTGAATAAATTCTTTTATCGAGTTGCCGGTAATTCTTTTAATCGGAACCCCAAGCATTTGTGACAAGCGCTTATTACAATACATCACTGTACCATCGGAAGTAAGTGTAGCTGCGCCTTCATTCATGGTTTCTACAAGGATGCGATAGGCATAATCAGCGCCTTTAAAAGTAAAGACTTTTTCGCCTTTATGCCCGGTTACCACAAGCGCATCAACATTACCTTTTCGTATGGCATTTAGAGTTTCTTCCACTTCACTGAGCCTAAGGCTCAGCTTCTCGTTTTCCTTTAATGTTCCGGCAGTGATTTCTTTTCTGCTCTCATTTCCGAGTGTCTTATTCTTTTCTTTTGGCGCTAAACCCAGGCCCACAAGAAGCTTTTCGATATTTGACATATCTCCGATAAATCTTCGCGAAGGCTCAGGAAACTCCTTAATTAAGGTAGGTGCTGCAATAATATGCCAGTCTTTGGCTAATTTTGGATTCTGATAAATATCGATTATCTCAAGATCATGCCGTCCTTCCAGGCATTCACGGCACAGTTTCTTTATATTCGCTATTGCCTTTTGAGATTTTGGAGTTAATCCGGACACAAAAAGCTTTAGCACATATTTTTCTTTTTGTTTTTTTTCAGTCTTCTGTTCGAGAGAGTTTTTTATACTATTTTTTTGCATATTAATAATTCCTTGCAACTAGTACATTCTAAGTTTTCGGCACTATATCTAAGCCTATAAGAACTTTTTGTGTGTTAGAGAAATCGCCTATGATCTTTCTTAAGGGAGGAGGTAACCGCTTTACAAGCGTTGGGATAGCCAGTATCTGATCCCCTTTAGCAAGCCTGGGATTGGCCAATATATCAATTATCTTAATTGAATACTTTCCTTTGAGATGGTCCTCGCATATTTTCTTTATATTAGCAAATGCCGCCATTGATTTAACTGTCTGGCCGGCAATATACAACCTTAACATCCATCTTTCTTTTTGTTTGGCCATTTTAGCCCGCCTTTTTGGTTTTTAGGCCATTATTTATCTGCACACCGTTATTAGTTATAAAGAATTCCCTTATCTGATTAGAGTGATGCATGCCGCGTGATTTCAGGATGCTTATGATCCGGGTGCGCTCATTGCCTCTTTCAATATTCAGCAGTTTGATCCAGGAATCACATAGAGAAGAGATATTTATTTCTGTCTGTTCGGCTCTATCCCCAATGGTGAACAGGTCTGTCATGAGAAGGGTTATTTGAGAAGCCTTCAAAAAATCGATGAGCCGGGTCAACATTGCTTGCGCTTCGATGAGCGTACCTGAAGTAATTAAATTAGATATTGGATCGAACACTACAACATTGGGCTTGAATTCATTTATCATATTGTGTGCATTCACAAGGTGCCTTTCCAGCCCGTAAAGAGCGGGGCGAGAGGCCGAAATCCTTAAAAGGCCTTTATCTGCCCATTTTTTAAGGTTGATACCTATATTGCCCATATCTCGGATGATCTGATTTTCTGACTCTTCAAAAGCAAAGAAGATGCATTTCTTTCCACGGCTGCATACCGAATCAGCGAAATGAGAGACAAAACTTGTTTTTCCTGTTCCTGAACCGCCGGAAACGAGAATGGCGCTGCCGCGATAATATCCTTTATTATCAAGCATACCATCAAGGTCTTTTATCCCGGAAGAAATTCTTTCAGAAGATACAGGGTAGTCTAATCCTAATGAAGTGACAGGAAGTACTGATAGGCCTTTTTTGTCGATCAAAAACGGGTATTCGTTGCTCCCGTGTATTGAGCCGCGATATTTGATTATTTTAAACCGCCTGGTCGAGATCTGCTCATTTACTCTATGGTCCAGGAGAATAACGCAATCGGCGACATATTCCTCAAGGCCGTATCTTGTCAGGCTCTTATCGCCGCGTTCGCCCGTTATTATTGATGTAACACCTTTCGTCTTAAGCCACCGGAAAAGCCTTCTTAGTTCTGCTCTCAGGACATTTTCATTGTTTAATCCCGTAAAGAGCGCTTCAATGGTATCCAGCACTACCCGTTTTGCGCCTATAGAATCGATCGCATGCCCCAGCCTTACAAATAATCCTTCAAGATCATACTCGCCTGCTTCCTCGATTTCACTGCGTTCAATGAAAACATGATCAATGATCAATTTTTTGTGTTTTATAAGATTATTTAATTCAAATCCGAGTGAAGAAAAATTCTTTGTCAATTCTTCGGCATTTTCTTCAAATGACATATAGACACCCGGCTCGTTAAACTCATTTGTTCCGCGGGTAAGAAATTCCATCGCAAATAGCGTCTTCCCGCACCCCGCGTTACCGCACACAAGCGTAGTCCGTTCTCGAGGCAATCCGCCAAATGTAATCTCATCCACACCCTGAATACCGGTCGGACACTTTAGCAACTCAAACTTCTCTACTTTTAGTTTTTTTGTTGATTTAGACATGCTTTCTCCCTTTAAGAATTATGTCAAGTATGGGTTGGTTATAAATACGCGGCTTTCTTTTCGATCGTTTTGGAGTAATTAAAGTGTTGGTGTAAGGTAGATATTTTTTAGATTAGTATATAGGATTCTTTACCCTTCCATAGCTCCGGTTTTATTGTACTACTATTAGAATAATTGGTCAAGCTGCATTTGTTTTTTGGGATATGATTTCCGACGTAATCTTATGATCTTTCTGCCGAATGCATATTTGATCGCGGTTCTCAGCCTAAGCAAAAACGAACATTAAAACCGATAAAACCAGGAACAAAACTCCTGTTAAAAGCTTAACTGCCCTTACTTGTTTTCTGCCCAAAGCCTGCATTCTGCCTGATCTTGAACTGATCAGCACCCCTACGAATATGAATACAAGAGGCAGAATGAAAACAAATGAATAGATGGTAAGATAAAATACAGCTTTTCCTATCATCTCCGGTACGCTTACCATATACATTATCGTAGGCAGATAGATCTGCCCAGTGCAGAAAAACTCCATGAAGGAGACCACTATGCCAAGAATAAAACCGAATGGTATCAAGTATCGCACATCAGCGTATTTATGTATAAAATCGTGCATCTTTACCTTCATCCACATAGGAAGCTGAAGCGTGACATTAGCCTCTTTCCCAAGCTCAGCCCCTTTAAGCGAAAAGTAATCCTTAAAGCTTAAGAATGACAATACCAAAGTGCCGCAGCCCATGATAATATACAATATTTTAGCAACGTATTTTATGGCGTTAAGGGCGACAAAGACCTTTGCAAGGCCTACCCCTATCAAAAAGTAAACAATAAAAATCCCTAAGATATACATCATCCCGGTCCAGAAGACTTCATAGAAAGCTTTCTTTTGTATCAGGCTTAAGTATGCCACAAGAAATATTATTCCTGCAAAGGCACACGGGTTTATCCCGTCTATAAGGGCGGCGGCTACTATCGGGAAGACCTTCAAGGATTTCATCCTTTCAGTTGTTTCCTGTTTTACTATTTTATCATCCGGCGTGAACAAATCCTGCTTTGCTTGTGCCGGATTATTTTTTAATGCCGACACATACTTTTCAAACCCGCCTTCTATCTTTTCCTGCCCGCCGAATATCTCGCCCCCGACGACTATCGCAGGAAGCTTATTTCCTTTACTGTTTAGTCTGTTTTCCACAAGAACGAACCTTTCATAATTTTCTTTAACATTAAGCAGGTAGTTTTTTATATCAAACTTTAGATTATATTTTTGCGCGAGTTCCGGCAGTATCTTTCCTTTTAGTTTTTTGCAGTATGAACAACCAGGAGTGGCGTACAGCTCTATTTCGATTACTGAGTTCTGGACCATGAGTATCGAGTCTTGGGTCGTGAGTCCTGAGTCTTGAGTCTTGGGTCCTGTTCCCTGGTCACCGGTAACTGGTAACTGTTCACTGTTAGCTACCACTTCGCCTTCAATAAGCCATGTTATGGAAGCATTGTCAGGGTCGTTACTATCAATGAAAATATATTCACTTTTTTTGCCCGGAGAAAGCTCTTTTGGGTCTAAGGATATCTTGAAATCACATTTTTGGTTTTGTTTTATTACGGCTTTTGCCGGGGTTATTGAGATGCACGGGCATGAACTTCTGGCTGATACTTCTAAATTTCCAGTTCCTATGTTGCGTACCGAGAGAGTTTCATTGATCACAGTCCCCTTAATTATCTTTCCAGTATCCCAATAAGCTTTTGACAATGAAACTTTAGGCTGGGCGAATAAGCAAGACGGTAATAAAACAAGCAAATAGAATATTTTTAAACATTTCATTTGTATACTCTCCTATTTTAAAAAAACAAGCGGCAGAAATCTTTTGCCCGCTATATTTCATATTATAGGGAATTTCAAGAAAAGGCTCAATTGTACCTTGGTATAACATATATTATGCCCAAATATGGCATTTCGTAAAATGTGATACAATTAAAATAGTTTTTTGTATATTAAACTTTTATAAATATTAGGCACAAATCAGGATTGGGAGTATTAGAAATGTGTTAAAAAAAATATTAAAGATTAACGGAATTCTACTACTAACTGTTTATGAAACATAGAAGCTATTTTTTCTAACGTTCCTATGGTTACGTTATTATCATGCCGCTCTATTTTTGAAACAGTCTGCTGTGTAATTTTAAGTTTTTTTGCCATCTGTCTCTGGGTTAAGCGATACCTTTTCCTTAATCCTTCAATCTGAACGGCAATTAAAGCCCTTGTATGTGCTTTATCAAAGGCTTTCTTGAATTCTGGATTCTTTAATGCTTCTTTTTTAATTTCGTCAAATGACACTGATGTTTTCATGGTAAAATCCTCCCTTCTAGTTTATAAAAATTCTGCATATGATTTTTAGCTGTCTGTATCTCTTCCTCAGGCACATGGTTTGTTTTCTTAAAGAATCCATGCGTAATGATTATCTCTCTGCCGGAATAAAAGTAAAGTAATCTTATTTCCAGTCTCCCGAATGAAGCACGAAGCTCATAAATCTTGTCTTTCAGCTTATCAGCATAAGGCCGCCTTAACATCGTTCCTTGCTGTTGTAATAGCTCCATTCGCTTGTATAGTTTAGCTCTTACTTCTTGCGTTAATCCTTCCAAAAAATCCATAACAGGTATATTGCCGCGCTCGTTTCGGTAGAATCTAATCTTATACATATAGCTCCTTTTGTAATAATATTATACAGCTTATAGGTTGTATTGTCAATAGCCCCCAAAAAAATATTTTTTAGGATATCTCTTGATTGTACTAACTTAAAATTATCCATTTGAAAAAATAGAGAAGTGTTATTAATGATGCAAAGAGAAGGCACAAATTAGGCACAAATGAGGTTTTTGACTTGATTTGCGTGGTTAAAAAGTGATTGAAATTACAGTGAAATATAGATATGGGTTAAAGTTTTAGCTAAAGGTTTTGCAGACCTCTCCCTTAGCCACTTGGGTACCGCACCATAATTCACGAAAGTATATATAAAAAGCAAAAAAAAGTCAATTTTTAGACGGAAATAAATATTTTAATGTTTGGACAATTGGGGACAAGAGAGGACAAGAAAAGACAGGAAAGGAACATGGTATAGTAACCGTTTGGTAACCGTTTTTATGATAAAATTCGATGCAAAAAAATGCGCTTTTATTTTCTGAAAAAAAGTATTCAAAAAACAAAAAAACCACGCGCACATGCGGTGGTTTTTTTTGTCAAAATATAGCACTACTTCGTTAAGTCGAACGTTCCACGACAGTCTTTTTTCTTCGGTGTCTTTGCGAGGAGCGAAGCGACGTGGCAATCTCCAAAACGCCGAGATTGCTTCGCCTCCGGCTCGCAATGACAAACCTCACTTAACGAAGTAGTGATAGAAATTGACGCAATCTCCTCAAATAATCATCCTTTTGAACACAATAAGTCACATAAGTCATGCTTGGCACCGATTTGGCACCGATCTATCATGTATCTTACAATTGTTTCCGCAATAAAGGCATGACCATCCTTATTAGGATGTGCGTCATCTTGGCTTAGCCAGAAGGCACTTATATCTTCCCATCCATTCTTTTCCATTATTTCCTGGTAAACAGGATAACTGTCAATAACATAGTAACCATAATCACTAAGCTTTTTTACTATGGGTTGGTGAAAAAGAGTATAAAGAGGGTCATCCATGAAATTTGAGTAGCGCTTTATCCATGGATTGAACACAAAAGCTATTACAGGTATATTGTGTAATTTTGCATTTTCAGCTAAGGCCTTTAGTTCATTTAATTGTGTATCATAAGTTTTTCCTGAGTAATAATAATACGAGTATGCTTTGTCAGGGTTTGTGGGATCAGACTCCATAAAAGTCGTCATTTTTTTCACTTGGTGAAGACGCCATTTTTGAATAAGTAATTTCAGTATCATGGAGCCTAAAATATTGTTCCCATATTCAGGTGAGATATAATTTGGAGGTTTTGTGTCTATTGGTTCGGGATCGTTGTGGTCGTAATGCAGTATAACAAGGTCCGGCCCCCAAGGTAGAACAAACTTTTCAAAAGCGGCTCTATTGTGTTGGCAGTTATATCCAGGCACACTGAAATTGCCGAGTTCAATTTTTTTATTATAATGTTTTTCAAGCATTATTCTTAAAAGTTCCGCATATGTCTGGTTATATTCAACACCCCATCCAAAAGGTGATGAATCACCTAAGACAGCGATACGAAAATCTGGGTTCTTTATTTTAATATTATTGGAAGAAATGCGCCGTCTCCCATGTTTGGATGTAGCAATACGCACTCCCTTCCATTCTATATTGATGCCAGGTTTAAGCTTATACACCATTTTAGGATAAGGGCTCGGCTTAGTGAATTCTGCTATCAATGTTTTGTCATCTGTTTTTTGTTGAGAAATTGAAGGGAATTTATTTAAAAAAAATAATCTAAATATAATTTCAGCTGCCAAACATGAAAATATCAATGATAAAATACATAGGGAAATGGATTTTAACAATCTGTATTTGTATATATTCATAATCCGGTATCACCTCTAACTTCACTAACTATTTTGCATCTTAATGTATCTATTGACTTGTTCTTCAGCCACGTCCAAACCCGCATCGGACGCGGCAATCATTGTTTCTTTCCCTTTTAAGTGTAGGGTCAAGAGTTGGCGCAGTAGTTTAGGTTATGCCTATCTATTTCTGTCCCTTTCGTCTGACAGTGCCTCATTAGCGTAACCATGCCCCGTTTCCAACTCCTGCCACATCAAACCGTACGTGAGGTTCTCCCTCATACGGCTTTCCGACAACATTCTTCTGTTGCATTCAAAGTGCCTGTTTCTCGGCTCTTCTTGGCTGACAGATATAACGTGAGCTGGAGTTCTCGTGATTTTTTTTCTGGTGTTGTTGGCCTGTTAGGGCATGCACCGTCACTTACCTCCGTTACATGTCTTGTTGAAGCAGAGACCCTTCCCTATGAAAAGTTATGTTGTCTTTTCAATCATCGGTACTATGACCTCATCCGACTTCTTGACAGGCTTCGTTCAGAGTTTCGCTTTCGCTTATATCCTTACTTCCGCCTACTTCTTGCGACCTGTCAAGCTCTCCCTTGTTTCATAAAATACTTTCCCAGCATTCCGCTCCCCATATGCCGAAGAGTTCTTCAGGGCTGCTTCTCCAGATTCTTCACCCCTTATTTCGCCTTCGCTACATTAGAACAGCTCGGCTCTCTTTCTTAAAGCTAACGACACTGCAGGATTCCCTTTAATGGTACGGACTGCTGTTTTGCATCTCATCCTCTGAGATTTCATCCGCTTTGACGCATCCAGTCACCCAGTGCATCAGGATTTAGCTATCTGGCTCTCTGGCGATTACCAGTATCGGACTTCCACCGATGAGTATTCTATGCCTTGCAAGGCACACCAATATGTATCTTATGTCCGGAAACCGGCATGAAATTCTTTGTGTCTGGCGGCTAAAGAATATTCATCCAAGGATTACGGTGCTTGGCTTATCTAACCGGCTACTTCAACAGCTTAACATGTTTTGACAGGCCTAAATAATTTTTTTTTGTGGAAACTCGCTTGCCTGTTTCTTTTTCGTGATATTCTCTTGCCTTGCCGGCCACAGTGCCGCCTCTTTTTGCAACATCTTTGTTTTGCTCGAAACCTATCGCATCTTCGGTCTGGGCAATATCTGTTGTGGAAGCTTCGCCTAGCATTGTAAATATCAACTCAAGGTCTGTCATGTGGTCGCGCAGGTTTTCTCGTTTCAGGTGTTTGAATTTCACATACTGGCTTGGAGTCATGCCGAAAGTTGCTTTCGATATTTCCGCGGTAAGTATTGAGTATTCTCTTTCTTCCTTTACGTTCCGGTTTTTCCATTCATCCGTGAGTTTGTCACGGACGGCAATACCGCGCATTCGTTTTTCTATCCAATCATCAGGATAACCCTTGAGTTTATAAAGCATTCTGGTTCTTTTAGTGGCAAGCTCCGGGTTCTCTATTTCCTGTACCCGTTCATAGCCCACTTTCGCCAGCCAGCGTTTGAAAGGTTCAGCTTTGGGTGATGGGATTGACTGGATTATCCTGAAAATGCCTTCTGTATTGGCACAGTTCATTTTCTGCCTGCCTCCCCCTGTCTGGATTTCAAGGGTATGGACAATTTGTCCATACCCTTTGGAAAGCTCTTCATCTCTAAGACGCATTTTGTTTATATAGTCTTTAGGGTTGTGAGTATTGGTCAACGCTAAAACTACATCTTCAACAACAAACCACCACTCATTATTGTGAATTGTTTTTCTGATGTTTTTGTTTTTGAACACGGCTATTTTTGTTTCCATTTCATCCTCCCAAAGAATTTTGAGATTTTGGCGGCTTCTCTAACCTTACTTACTCTTTTGTGATTAAATATATCGTAAGACTTATTCTTCGAATCGCGACAATATATAGAGTTTAGTCAAGCCTGACCTGGCACAGTTCTAGTTCTCTTATTTATATTTCTTACTAGATTTTCTTTAGAACATATTTCTCCTGCAATAAAGAGAGATATTCGTTTTCCATTAAGATCATAATAAAATATTCTTTTGAATCAACATCAATTCCTCTCACAAATATTTCTACCATATCTCTAATTACTTTTTTGTTATAGAGCAAAAGAAATAAATTCATCTTATTTCTTAGAATTATCCGGAAAAACAATCCCGTTTTTGAATTAATGAGTTTTAAAACTTCATTAAACTTTTTATCTGATTTAATTCTTCTTAAACCGTCATTAGCTTTTAACATGGTAACCGATGTAAGCTTCCCATGCTCATCAGCCCACAATAGAATATCTTTTATGTCTTTTACTTTTTCATTTTTTAATATATAGAAATCGTCCATTTTCTCATCCTTTATTAATGTATTTTACTATATTTGGGTGTAATTTAGCTAACTAATTCATCTCGTTATTTGCGCCTTTTGGCATTGGTATCGTTTGTTGACATCAACAAAACGATGATTTACCGGTTCTCCAGCATTCTCGTATGCATCTATATATCATAATCAATATCTGGTGTGGAATCATGTAAAAATTCTTTACTTAGATGTATATATATCATTGTGGTTTTTGTTGATGAATGCCCCATTATTTCTGTATCCAGGCAGGACAAACAGATGAGATAGTATATACTATAGTCGATTTGTTATGTGGCGCGCCACAGAAGATTTAGAGACAATGAAATGTGAACGGGTGAGGGTTTAAAGCCATAAAGAAGTTAGTATACTTAGCGAAGCCAGGCACAGATTTCTTTGCGCTATATGCTTGCCTACCGATCTTTTCGGGTTGCTTTCAGCATCTCCTGCATTTTTTGTATTCCTTCTTTAAGCCTTGTGGCATCAGCCTCGCTTATACCCGGCATGGACAAAGCCTGCTGCATGTTATTAATGATATCGTTTGCCTGAGCTCCCCCAAGCATGCCAACCGGATTACCCGATGCTTCATCAGCCGGATGTTCCGGCATGGCTTCCGTATTAGTGTTTTGCAGGTTCATCCTTTTAAGCTCATCAAAACTATGTTGCAGCTCCCTTGCTTTTTGGGCAGCCCGTTCGTTGGCTTCTCTTGCTTTCCCTTTATCTTTTTCTTCTTTTTTCGCCAGCTCAACCTGTTCCTTTATCTGTTTTACAAGTTCATTGGCAAAGGCTATAGCCTGCTCGGCATCATCCTTCTTCCTGTTAAACTTCAATGTAGCACAAAACCCGCTTTTTGTTGGTTTTATATACATTTTCTTGTTTTCCGGCTTTATCTCGCCCAGGTTGTCCCTGCCACCCGCCACTTGCCCCCTGTCCCCTGATGTTGATAGCGCCTTATTTACCAGAGTTTCAAGGTTTTTTACTGAAAGTCCTTCTTTGTCAATCCTTTCAATCATAGCGATTTGCATTGCAGTATCAGTCAGTTTTGATATCTGGTTGATATGGGCTATACCAATTGTAAATCGATTTACAATTTCGCGGACAGGCTCAGAAAGCTCTGTAGCAGCAATATATTGGCTTACATGTGCATGCGTTTTTTTCAAGTCCGCAGCCAGTTCTTCCTGTGTCTTCCCCCCTGCTTCCATAGCCCATTTATATGATAAACCCCTATCAACAGGCAGCAAGTCCTCACGCTCATCGTTCTCCGAAATAGTGATCCGGGCCTTGTCATACTCTGAAAGCCCTTCCCTTACAAGGCACCTGATCTGCGGCCAGTTGAGCTGTTTTGCTGCCAACAGCCTCCCCTGTCCTGCTATAAGTTCATACCGAACTTGCCCTTCCGTAGCCTTGTGCGAAGGAGGGTCCTTTTTACAAACAACAATATCCTGAAGCTGCCCTATCGTTTTCATATCCTGCGCCAGCTCAGCCACCTTCCCAGCATCATGGTACCTGCCCCACTGTATTGATTCCCCGGGAATCATGTGGGGCCTTACATGCCCAGGCAAGTCTATAAGCCCCACATCCACCAACCGAATTTCCTCAGGCATCCAACCCCTCCATCTAATTTGGCTATTTATAGAAACCTTAGCGTTCTATCAATTTTCGTATCCCCTTGCGGGATACGAAAATTAACGTTCCATAAATATCGGTATCCCCTTGCGGGATAGGAACAGTCAAAATCTACTCTTATATAAGTATTGTGTCCCCCGATTTCCCAATTATGTAGAATTATCTGCTTTCTCTTTTTGCTTTTTTTATAAGCCTTTTCTCTTTCAATGTTTTCTCTGCTGTCTTTTTTACTTCTTTTCTTGCCTTTTGGTCTTTACCCATGGTTTTTCTCCTTTACTTAATTTTACATCTACTGCTAAATATTGTTTTAAATTTTTAAGTCTTAATAACGCCTTAAGAGCAAGCAAATTATCGCCATGAATGATCATGTTCTTGGTATCTTTATCACCATATGACAGTTTAGGATTTTCTTCAAGTATACGTGGTTCAATATTTGAGATATCGTACTCAGGGTTATCTTTACCAATCCATGTCAGTTCAAGTTTCTGTTTCATTTATTTTCCCTTTGTTTTGTACGCCTGATCCGGATGATTCTTAATAGTCGGGTATTTAAGCTCAAGTACGCCTTCATTAACCATGGAGGTTAAATACTTCTCTTGCAAAGCTTTCGGGTTTCTGTTAAGAAGCCGGCTCAGCTCTTTTAAAGAAACTGCTCTGTTTCTGCACAACCCCTTGATAATGGCCTGCATATCAGCCTGTTTTACCTTTCCTGGCATTGTTTTATACCCTAACGATGCAAGGATTTCTGCTAATAAAGCATTCAAATATGGGGAGTTCCCGCTCAAATGTGGTGAGTTCCCATCCAAATATGGGGAGTTACCGCTCAAATGTGGGGAGTTCCTTCCCAAATCTTGGGAGTTCCCTGCTAAATCTTGGGAGTTGTCCATTGATGAAGATATACTTATATCATCTGATTTTTCAGGTTGTTTTTGAATTTCAGCTGGTAGTTTGTAAAAACTTGCCCTGGTTTCTCCTTCTTTAACCAAAATATGTTCCTGCACAAGAGCGGCAAGCATTGCGGTTATATCACTGCGATGGGCTGTGGAAAGCTGTTTGACTCTGTCATGATTGACCATGCCTTCCGTTGCCGCGGTAACCAGGATAATCCTGCCAAGTTCGGGCAGCTGCCGGAAGCGTTCCCCAAAAAGGCCGTCAAGCATGCGCACACTTTCATCGGGAAGCAGGCTTATCATTCTGAGTTCAAGCAGGGTGTACTCATGCCGCTTATCTTCAGAAAGCAGCGGTGCCCGCCAGTGCTGCTGTTTCCAGTTCCGGAAAATCTTTGAGAGGCCGGAGCCTGCCTGATCGCCAAGCCCCACATAGCGGAACATAGCCTGAATGCGGCGGTTTCTGCAGTCGCTGATGCCTCCGCGAAGCGCTTCTTCAAGAGAAACACGCATAAGGCCCGGGTTTCTGAACCCGAACATATCCGGGCGCTTGACTACAAGTACCGAAACACGACCCGTAAAATCCGCATGGATAAGCGTATTAGTCAAGGCTTCACGTACAGCTTCATGAACAGGAGTGTCATCAGTGCGGACGCCTTCTTTTAACTGGAACGGGATTTTCAAATCAGAGGTAAGCTTTCGGTATGCCTTTTGAAAAAAATCGTACAGATTACCCGACCAGGTACCATCAGGCACTAGCCGGTCTTTCCAGCGTGGCCCTGCCGTGGTCTCCGGCTCCTCTTGATAATCCACCATATAATTCGGGAATATATCCCGGATAGCTTCGTATTTCCCAAACATGAGAAGCCCGCCCGCACGAAGCCCTGATTTTCCGCTGTTTCTGTCTTTGCCTGTTGCACCAATTTTCTCAAGGAACTCCACAACCGGCAAATCTATCCAAGGATTGCCTCGCCTGACAGCTGAGAATAGGTTACGGTACCCATCGATTGTTTCCTTATCAAGGTCATCAATAGTAAAGCCATCCAATATTTTATCATCACGGGAATCTTCGATACTTTCCGCTAGCATACGCTTTACGGTTTCATCATCAGCTTTGTAATCTCCTTCATGTCTGCGTACATATGTGTTGCCTAACGGGTTTGTACCCAGGTACACCGGCTTGTCTTGCCGGCGGGCTCTGGGAATGGTAGCCCTAATAATCTCTTTATCATCTACAACAATAACCTCTACATCGGAATCCTGAAGAATATTTTTATTAACTTTGTTTTTACCGTTAATTGTATCCCACAGGGATTTTTTTACTTTATTTGTATCTTTTATACCTAAAACATTTAATGACCCGGGCTCCTTTTCTTCTATGCCAAGAAAAATTTCGCCGCCGTCAGTATTGGCCATGGCGCTGTATGTTTCCCAGAAGTTATTAGGAAGTTCTCCACTGCCGTCGCGCCCTTGAGCAGACTTAAATTCAAGATCAACTGCTTCGCCCTGAGCAACAATATCTTCAAGCTTGTATTCTTTCATACCTATACCTCAACTTTGATTTATAGTACCTTCAATTGTATCAAAAACAGTTCATTTCTGCTTGCCCTTTGTTTCCAATCCCATCTTTAGCAAAAGTTTTGGCTTTACTTTTTCAACACAATGCATCCTTGCCCTTGTCTGATTGTATTAGTGAAGCCAGGCACAGATTTCATGATATTGGAGTTCTGTTTTTTGTGCTTTAAAGAATCAAAAATACCTAAGATGCTCATTCCTTACATTCTCCCTGTGCCTTCACATACAGGATATTCCGCAATTTCAAGTCCGACACTGTTCTACAACGACGAAGGAGTCCTGACGCAAATTCATTTTCTTCTCGATTCCGAGAGGCCGATTGCTATCGCTTGTTTCCTGCTTTTGACCCTAGGGCCATTTTTTCCGATAGTCAGCTTTCCTTGCTTGAATTTATGCATCGCTTTTTCAACCGTCTGCTGTGATTTTTTGTTGTATCGTGTCATTTTATTTTCTGCCCCTTCCTGATATTCTCCCCGGTTTCTCTTTTTTTATAAAGTCTAAGATGCGGTCACATTATTTCTTTATAACTTATAAGTATCATTAGGCACGCCTGCCACGAATCCTTTACAATAAGTCACATAAGTCATGCCTGGCACCGTTTCTTCGTTAAGTGAGGTTTGTCATTGCGAGCCGGAGGCGAAGCAATCTCGACGTTTTGGAGATTGCCACGTCGCTTCGCTCCTCGCAAAGACACCGAAGAAAAAAGACTGTCGTGGAACGTTCGACTTAACGAAGTAGTGATAGATTATGTCGCATTCTTGTTTTGTCAATATTATTTAATCCCATTATTTCCTTATGTCTTTTTTAATGCTCCATCAAGACGAAGCATAACGAACTGTATCATTACCAAACAAAGCTGCCTTAAAAGACGTGCTTGGTCTTTTTCAGCCATATAAGGATGAGAGCCGGTATGACTAAGTAGACCATATATTTTATCAATTGTTTCTTTCTCTTTCTTTTCAACTAAACCTTTTTTTTCAAGATATTCACGAACTTCAACCGGCCTTTTAAAAGATATACTTTCACCAAATGATGCTGCATATTTACTGGCTACTTGTTCTAATATAGCTTCAAAAAACTTTCGTGCATTGCTAATACAATCAGACCAGAGCCCTGCCACATAATGGTCTTCAGCTATTTTTAGAAATTCAAATGTCTGTTTTATATCTGGCAAGCTTAAAGAACTATGAAGTTTTTCTAACAATCCTTTTTCTGCTTCAGAATCAAGAATGTCAGTTTCTTCTTGATAAAGCTCGTCATCTTTAAAAACATAACCATCCATTTCTAAACAGCGAATCATTTCATCATGCAATTCCGTTAATTTATCGTGCTCGTATCCCGTAGTTTTTCTATACCATATGCTAATATCACGAGAAAGATTTTTAAGATAAGATTGGCCTAATGTTTTCCTCTGTTCCCAAGACCAATTCAGAGTATTTTGCGCAAAACTTTCTCCTGTATGAATTTGCATTAGAAATTCCTGGAGTTTTCTTATACTATAATGTTGCGATTTTACTAAATTACAAAACCAGGCATCATAATTAAGTTCATAAAGATAATCATAAAAAGTATCACTATGAATTACTTCTTTTGTAGCAGTATTACCATAATCGTAAATTCTATCAATATACGTAAATTTTCTAGTGTAAATCTTGGCTATTACATTTGCTGTTTTACGACTAATCATCTTGCACTCCAAATTTGTTATTTTTTAAAATAGTGAAATTAGCTAAATAATACAATATTCAATTTTATCAATCATTTCTAGTCAATTGCAGCTATCTTCCTGATGAAGACCTAATCATTTTTTTGACAAAAGTGTAACCACTGCTAATGCACACGTGGCAATTGCTAATACCCAAGTCCCAATTACAAGCCACATAGAATGTGATAGTTGTTTTTTGTTGTATTCATTTTGCTGCCAAAGTATTTTCTTCTGTTGCTCGTTCTGTTCGCTTAATAATTGTTGTTGTAATTTATATTGAAAAAAGTATTCGCCAATTTCTTTCTCAAATGTAATACTAACAACTGTTTGTAATTTCTCCAGGATTTCTTCTATACTCATGTCTTTATTAAACTTAGGCATACATTTGTCCCCCTATTACGTCATATTGGATCGTATGACTTATTCTACTTCCCTTTGCTATATCTCATCAATTTCTTTACGAAAAGAACCACCCCTGACCTGAATGAAAGCTTCGATAATTTCCCATAATGGATGATTCAAGACTTTATAAAATTCCTGATAATCAGTATCTTCAATTTTTTTTAATAACAATTCAAAATAACCAGCAACAATGCAGTCAGCAAAAAATGGTTTTCTTTCTGCCATCGCGTCGCCACGCGAAATATATGCCCTGCTTTTAGGTTGACTTATAAAATGATTTTTATATCCGTTAATCATGTTGCCATGATTCAAATCATAGTGCGAAGCAACATGATTCCTCATCCTTTCACATAATTCCTTCAAAGGTTTGTATTTATCATATTCAGGAATGTTTTTTTGTACATTTTTTGAAACATCTATGAACATATTCCATTTTTCACGAGCTTCCTTTGATAATTTTCTTAGCACTTCTTCAAATAATGGATGTGAGAGGATTGCTTCTGATTTGGATATATTCTCCATTAATTCACGCAATATACTGAACCATAACTTTCGTATATACCATGTCATTCCACTGTATTGTCCCGCATGTCTATTACACTTTCCCGGAGAAATAGGCTTATCTTCATTAATACATACATTTATCTGCGATAAATATTTTAAGTCATTATATGCTAAAGATAGCATAAGCATAAAGCTACATACATCTGCAGTATCAGAATTGTCCTTATCATTGGGTAGAAAAACATTGGCATCAAAGCTATATAAATCCCCAATTTCATGTACACGTAAAATACCCATAAACATCCTTTTAGTGTAAGTTATTAGTTAAGCGTCTATATCTTTACTATTTTTTGACTTATTGTATCTATTGACTGTTTCTCTAAGAACATGTCAATTTATAGAAATAGACTCAATCTATGGTTATTTAAGTATTGTGTCCCCCGAATTCTAAAGGCGAAATTCTCCTTTTTTTGCAGCTGTTCTTAATAATTCTATTTCTTCTTGCGTAAGCTCCTTTTTTCTATAGTTCCTATAATATTTACTTCCTTCACATAAAACTGTTTTACATAAGGTTATCAAAGATATTAAATCAATCATATTTCGCCCCTTTTTACGATTTATATTTCTTCCTTGGGCAAGCAGTGAAGTTTAGTAAAGCAAGTAAAGACTGACACCGTTTTCCTGCTTCCTGCAAATACCGGCCAATCTGGCTACCAGGGAGTCTATTGTTTTCCGTATCTCCCAATACATTCGATATCTGCTCTATGTTCGCTTCGTTAAATTCCGAAATAACCATTTATTGACACCTTAATCTTTGAAGTTAATCTCTATTAATTTAGTACTGCAACTAAAATCATTCACTTTTACGTCTTCCTCTTCTATCGAGAGCATAATTATTTGGTGCTAAATTCGTATGTTTCGCCCAATCCATTAATATTTTCGCATTGGTTTTTGCTGTTGAGATGGCCCAATCGGCATTTAGCTTTTGCTTTAATTTAATTCCTAAATCATTCAAATTTAAGCCATTTTCTATTTTCGCATTTTCATTCAACACCTCAATAAAATATTTAAACATAGGATAATGTTGTATTGCTTTTTCTGCAAAAAGCCTTGGCCGTTCAGTAACATTCCCAACAAAAATAAAAGCATCCTGGAATAAATTGATCGTTTTAGATTTATCTTCTCTCGAAATAAAACCTATGGTTTCTAATACTGCCAAAGATTTTGATATAGTACTTCTAGCGAGGCCATCCCAATCAATTCTCCCGCCAGTTTTCGCTGCATTAACCATCCTGCAAAGGATCTCTTCCATTGGCGAATATTGAATAATAGATGATCCGCTTCTCTTTCTAATTACAAATTTATTCTCGCGGATTTGAGTCCCATGTTCATATTTAAGAATATTGCCTTTTTCTACTAAAACAAGGTCAGCGGAATCCATCCATCCCATAAAATTACGGGCATAACTTAACCAAGTATTTTTAGATGCAGCAATATATGGACAGGATTCTTCTAATATCGCCGCCACTTCCTGCAAAGATAATTTCCCTTTACTTACAAGTTGTTGCAGAATTTTATTTATCAATCTGTTTCTTTTCAAATTGTCATTCAAATATGTTCTCAATAATTTGTCAAATTCTTTATCATCTTTCATCTCTATATTTAAACTTAATAATCCATTTTTGATTTTTGAAATACCAAGTAATTCCATGTCTTTAGCAACATTAAACAATGTTCTTTTTGATAACCCTGTATTGCCTTGAAAAGCTTCTATTTTTTGTTGACCCATTCTTGTTAATGCTTTTGTTACTTTATAAACACTTTGTATGGGAGATCTAATAATGTAATTTTCCTGCTCAGGTAATTTTCCAGAATTTAGATAGTCTCTAAATATATCCCAGTAAATATCGTATTTATGTCCGATTTTAACAACAAGTCTTTTAGTTATCAAAGGTTGAATAATTTCTAAGCGAAATTCTTCCCCTATTTCGTTAACGCTAATAGGAGCAGATTTTGCGATACTACGCAATGCACTTTCCTCTTTAGAACTCAAACCAATCATATCTGCCTTGAACAATTCCTCAACGTTTAAGACACCGGTTGCTATGTCGGCCTGAGAAATACCTTTGTCACGCTGTGCTTTAACATGCGCGCATAGTTTTTTCAATAACCAAGGGTATCCTTGCGAATATTCAGAAAGAAAAAATTTCAGATCGTTGCGTAAAGAAGATTTAATTTCCTTACTAAGTTTATCCAACAAACAGTTAATTTCCTGCTCTGAAAATATACCAAGGGATATACACTGGCTTTGACTTGATATTGAGTCGCGTAATTCAAAGGGAAACTCGCTTGTTAAACCGATTAAATCAGATTTCCATGAAAACCCAAAGACTATATTCAACTTTTTGTCACATATTTTCAAGAACAAATTACAAATATTTTTTAATGTCTCTTGCTTATAGAAGATGTTCTCAAACTGGTCATAAAATATTACCAATAACTTATTTTGAGGTTTTAGTCTATCGGAAACCTTTTCCAACATTTTAAATGCCCCATCATATCCCGAGATGGTATTGTCTTCTGATTTCATTAGATCAACAACACTTTTACTCTCAATAACATACTTTACCACATTTAAAACAAATCTTGAGGATGAAGCAGATCTGGAGTCTATAGCAATAGAAATATGCCCGTTTTGCGTTAGACTTTCTACACATTTGAGCACAGTTGAACTCTTTCCCCATCCCGAATTTGCTTCAAAATATACACCCCTTGATGCGACCTCGCCATTGACAACTTTTGCTGTAAAATCATTAAATTCTTTAAGAATATTTTCCCTGCCAACATAGTACTGAGGCGATGCAGGGAACTGATACTCAAAACATGCATCGCTACCTCTCACCTCAACAATTACCTCAATATCCTGTGTCGTCTGATGAGATGAATTAATTGGTGTGCTTAAGGGTAGGATTTCAAAATCCTTCAATTCGGGAATATTGTCTATAATATATTTTACATCCGCGGCATTACCTATCACATTTCCTTTTCCATCAAATAATGCAACATATCTTGGGATTACGTCTCCTGCTTTAATAACATATTGCAGCCAAAAGTATCCTTTATCGGAATAAATAATGTTCCAATCACCAGCTTCGCCAACTTCTTTGGGAATTTTCTGTGCAATCACATCAGCCCCGACAATTAAGCCTGAATCAAATATTGCATCCAGAACATGTTCTTCTTCAAATAATTTCAAAGTAATTTCAGAATTTGGTTCTATACTTTCATGATAGAATCCTTTTGCATGGCTGTTTAATCCCGGAATCGCAATAAATATACCGTGAGTCTTCTTACACTTCCCCCATTTTGCCATATATTTTCCAAAGAATGCCTGTATCTTAGGGGAATCTATTTCGTTTTCATAGAATTTACATTCCGCATAAAGAGGGATATCTGTTGCAATATGTTTGCCCTCAATATCTATTTCCATTCCAGCATAATTCACAGAAGGATTGCGATCTATCTGATATCCGTAATGCTTCAATACTTCTGCCATAAGCTTCTCAAAAAGCTTTCCTTTTTGTTGATTTTTCCCTTGTACTGAATCTGAATCGGACAGTATCTTTAATTTACTCATATACAACTCCTCGTTTTCCTAAGTTCCGCTAATGGTTTCGGTGTCACTTTACTTGCTTTACTAATTGATGATTTATTCAGTGCCGTCTTCAACGATCTTTATTTCTTCTTTTGTGAGGCCATATAGTTTATAAACCATCTGGTCAATTTGTTTTTCGTATTCTTTGACTTCTTCTTTTTTTGTGGGATTTTCCATATAATCGTTGAATTTAGTAACCACCAATATTTTATCAACGATCTCGATGATTTGATTCCGTTGCTTCTCCGAAGTTGCCTTGATGACAAGGTTCTCAACATGCTCTTTCTTGATCTCAGCGAGGGCCTCACCCTTTTCAGGGTTGAGCCACTGAAAATAATAGTTAAGCAGTCGTGAATTAAGCAGACCCAAGATGAATTTCAAATCATACGTCTTGTTTCGTTGAGTAATAGTGTGCATGTTTTTCATGCAAATGAACTGCTTCGAGTCGAGCGTGGCTATTAGAGAGTCTCCGGTTTGACGGATGACTATCTTTTCTGCCGCATCGAATGTCTCAACACGGCGAGGAGCAGCTAGGTTCGGCCCATACTTAATCCAGCGATGACCATCCCACTTCGTCACATACCGATCGATATCCCGGCCTCTTAATAGTGGCCTGTACGTCTTGTCCTTCTTGTGGTCGGCATCGTAAATGCGCTTATTGAGGTCGGACCTGGTTTGTCTCGGCGTGCCCTTTCCAACTTCATAGGGACTCATCCCTGCCAAGACCTCGCACAGCTCCTTGAGGCGAACTGATTCCGCCCTAATTTTTTCAATCAGCGCCTCTTGATTGGAATCGACGAAAATGTTGACAGGGTCGCCGCCCGTCGAAGCCCATTTCTGTTGTTCAACGAACCGATCGATTGAGGAACCTGCATCGGTTACAAGTCTGACCAATACACGATTGTTTTTTGGGATCTCTTTACTGACGATTACCACCTCCGTGTCAACGGTGGCATCAAACACCTTACGCGCATAGTGAATAATCTCTCGAACGCTTTGCTGTCCGAACAGGAAGCATCGAATCTTTCTGAGCTTCAGATTGATGAGCCAAGGGTTGGGGATGATATAAGCGAGAACGGCGGCTGTATGCAGGAGGTCGAACCCCCTTTCTAGAAAAAGGAGGTAGCTGTCCAGCTGGTAATCTTGATGGTGGTACTGGCGCAGAAACACTTGCTTCTCCGGTGCAGAGAATCGTGCACCGTAGGGTGGGTTTCCAATCACAATATCAAAACCACCATTTTCAAAAACATCTGCAAAGTGAAGTTTCCAGAGAAAGAATGGTTTTGTGTTTGATTTTTTGAATTGCTCTATTTTTTTCAGTTCAGATATTTTATTCTGCTCTTTAAGCGTGGCTTCAATAAAATCCCACCCAATTTTATCAATCTGTTTTTTAATTTTACCCTTTGCTTCCTTCTCGTTGGTTTCAAATAATTCCTTGTGAAGTTGCTTTAACATCTCTCTTTTTTGCTTTGCCTCATTTTGGCCGTCAAAAAGTCCGGCGGTTTCCTCAGCTTTAATGTCCTGCTTGTCTAAACCTTTCAATTGTTTATCAAGCTTTTTTAATTCTTCATTTAATCCTGCCTGCTTAATTTTTGTAAGTTTATTTTTTGCGTGAAGATCCAAATATTCTTTTTGCAATTCTGACTGTTTCTGTTTTATTGATTCAATGAGTTTTTGTTTGTCAAAATCATTACTGGTAATAAGTTTTTCATCAAAAAGTTTTACGCCCTCATATTCTTCAAGCAGGCTATTGCCCTGCATAATCTTAAAATCAAGATTTGGCAATGGTTCAATGTCCCAGTTTTCTTTCGTTTTATCAATCCCTTCGTCAACCAAAAGAGAGATAAAAAAGCGCAGTTTTGCAATTTCTACAGCAATCTGTTGAATATCAACGCCATATATACATTTTTGAATTAAATACAGTTTTCGCCCGTAATCCGCATTTTTACCTTTGAAAAATTCTTCAATACGATTTTTGGTATCCTGCTTGATACGCGAATCGGGTATTGTATCTGCCGCCGAAAGCTGGGCTTGTTTCCAAAGTTCATTACACGGATCAACTTTATTTAAAATAAATACCAATTTATTAAGTGCACCCATTGGAAAAGCGCCAGAACCGACCGCCGGATCAACAATTCTAACACTTTCAATCAGTTCTACAAGTTTTTTTGACTCTGCTTTATTAAAAGGATTTTCTTCGCTTCCCGTTGAAAAAAGTCGGACAATTTTGTCATCTAAATCTGGAATAGCTGAAAGATGTGTTTTGAAATATGCCTTAAGCGATTCGGTTACCATATAATCAACTATTTCTCTTGGGGTGTAATAACTGCCAGTGGCTTTGCGGGCAGTAGTAGAGGTTTCAGGATTAAAACTTGCCAGAAGATTTTCAAATACTCTACCCAAAAGCTCGGGGTCAAGGGCGATATCCTGATCGTCCGGTGAGTTCTCATCAATGGTAAAATTAAACGAAGAAAGAATATCTAAAAGTCCTCTAACTTTATAGGTTTGGTTTTTTGTGCCGTAGGCATTATTGAGATCAGCTTTTTGTTCCCCGCTAAAAAAAAGAAAATTCGGAACATTTGGCTGGTTCTTTTTGGTGCGGGAAAATCCATCAATATAGATTCTTTCTTCTTTGTTATCTAAACATTCAAAAAGTCCACCATTTAAAAAAGGTATTTCATTAAAATAGTCCTTTAATTTATCCTGATCCGTAAAACACTCGTGATACCGAAACAGACTGTGATTTCCAAAATCTTCATTGTAACCTTTACCAAATCGTTTTTTATCAGTAAATTTTCTTTGGTCTTTCGGCGTACTCAAAGTCGCAAAGAATAGATTTTGTAAAATTGCTTTGTAATATGTTGATTCATCAGGAGATAAATCTTTTAACCGCTCAGCTATTTTTTTATTATCAAATAAATCTTTCGGTACAAGTCCTCGTTCTCGCATAAACCAGATAAAAATCATTCTGGTAATTAGGCGAATGACCGCAATATTTCTGCCGTTTTCCTCTTCCTCTGCATCTTTTGGGAAAGTACTATGTTTGACCGCCCAAAAATACCAATTAGCAATATCTTCATAAAACTCTTTGGTAACCTTCTCAACTGAAAAAGCGTCTTTTATTTTCTCTAAACTGGAGAAGTCGCCGTCGCCTATTCGTTGTTTGAATGTTTTATTGGTAAAATCGTTTCCGACAAAATAAGTAAAACGGCGAAAAGCGCTCCAATCTCTTTTTTTACCAAGATAATTAGCGTAAATAAGAGAAAACCGGAAACTGCCCACTTTATTATAATAAATAAAAATACCGGCATCAGTTTGAGTTTCTTTGAGGATTTTCTTTCCTAATTCATATTGTGCTTTTTTGCCGGAGCGTTCAGAAAGCTCTTGTTTTGCTTCAAAAGCACAGACAAGCAGCGTGCCGTCATCCAAATGCAGCTCGCCAAGTTTCAAACCACCGAAAAAATTATCGGTATTATAAAAATCGTAACTTTCTTCTTTTGGGCGAAATTTCCCATTTTTTTCTGAAAAAAAACGCTTTAATCTTTGAATATCAAAATTGTCTATTATATTTTGCAATATTTCTCTACTCATAGTTTTTGGTTCTCAATAGCTATAATAATTTCTTTGGACAAATCTTTCTGTCGGTCTTTTTCTTTTCGTAGATAATTCTCGCCTCCTAATTCTTTTTTAATCGCATCAATTTCTTTGACAGTATATTTAATATTCTTATCGTCACTACTTTCCAAATTGGAAATTCGGCGCAATGTGTAGTCCGAAAGCGTGCCGTAGTCAATAACATCTTCAAGCAAGGTCCGCAGGAAGTCTTTATGAGGCATTATCTCTTCGTGCTGAACAGTATTTATTAAGGATTTGAGATTAATAATCGCTTTTTGCTCCAAGCTCTGCTCACTAATTGGGCTTACACGATATTCTTTGAAATTTTTAACATTTTCGTATGATTCCCAAGCGCGGTCTGAATATTTTAATGGTTTTTCTTCTTTATCGCAAATTATGTTATTAAATACATCCTCAAAAGTGGTTGGAGAAACTTGGTCTTTCCCATCTTCGCTGTATTTAACGCTATGGACATACAGCCGGCCTTTTTTTAGGAATACCAAAAGTTCATTTTCTTTATACTTTTTTGCAATTTTAATTCGTGGCGGATATTTTTTCAGTGCCTCAATAAGTTCCGGGTTCTCTTTTCTGATTCTTTCATATTCATTTAGCGCCTTGGTATAAAAACTTTCTTCTTCCAGCTTGTCTGGGTTTTGCTGAACCTTTTGATAAAGTCCGGCTGGTGTTGGCTCTTCATCAATATCAAATATCTTGGCATCTTCGCCTAATGTATTATGAATGAGAAACATTTTATTTGAAGCAATTTCTCTTGATTTGACTAACTTCGCACCTCTTTCAGTGGGAAAGAAATTTACTATATTAAGCTCTTCAAAAACCTTCTTGCTGATACGGTTGATACGGCCGACGCGCTGAATAACCCGCACCGGATTCCATGGGATATCATAATTGACCACCATTCCGGCACGATTAAGATTAAACCCTTCAGATATTTTGTCGGTAGATAACAAAACATCAAATTCATTTTCTTGGCTCTCGTAAGATGCATCAAAATTTTTATTTATAGAGAATATTTTTTGCGTAGATAAATCGCCAGCTACAACGAGCAAGCGCTCTCCAAAATGCTCTTTTAGAATTGGTTCAAGATATTTGACAGTGTCAAGATATTCAGAAAAAACAATTATTTTTCTTTTGGGGTCTCTCTTGTTTGGTTTCTCCTCTAAAACTGCCTCTAAGTTATTAAGCAAACAATCTGTTTTGGGATCATTTTTGACAAGATCTAATTCTTCTAAATCTTTCAAGATTTTGTCAAAAAGCTTCAAGTCTGCTTCAATATGGGCTATGAATTCGTCTTTGTATCTAAAATCATTGAGCTTGTATATTTTATGATTTTTGGGATATTCACCGTTTTTAATCTTCTCTGAATAATCAATAAGATATGCTTCAATTTTATCTGGAGTTTTTTTGTAGATATCTTCCATTAAATCTCTGTCCAGAATATATTTACTGGTTTTATTTATAAACTTCTGTGCAGTTTCAGTAATTTTTATAAAGTTTTTAATACTTTGCCTAAATGAACCAAACGAACTTTCAAATCGTTTGACCATTAAGCGGCGCATAAAATCATACAAGTTACGTTGTTGAACTAATTGAAAGTTTTCTTTTTCTGTCAACTTCTCATTTTTTACTTTTTCTTTTTCTACTTCATATTCAAATGGACGATAAATTGCACCTTTAAACTGACCACCGTCATCTGGATCGCCAAAATATACAGTAATAATTTTGTCGTAAAAGTCAGATTGCTCTTTGGTCAATTCAAAAAACCATTCTTTTGGGTCGGCAACTTTTGACAGATTCTTTACTTCGTCTTTGTAATACGGATTATTCTGTAAATCTAAACGATTGCGCCGTATTGTTACTGGCTCAATAACGTCTCTTATTTGCTTTGCGAGATATTTTGATCTTTGCTTTATTTTATCAAGATTTATATTTTTCTCTTCAAATAGCCCCTCGTAATATGCCAAAGCCTTTCTCCTTTTGGCTTCTTCTGTAGAATTCCAATACTTTTTTATGTAGCCTAGTCTGTCAAATATTCCTTTAAATGACTGAAATCTCGCAACCAAGTTGTTTTCCAGAGTAATTGAGGACTTTTTAGGGGTAATAAAAAGCTTGAGCAAAGATAGAATATCCCCCGGCCTATTATTGAATGGGGTAGCTGTCAGCAATATCACTGTTTTGTCTCTACAAATGTTTTTTAGATATTCATAATCCTTTGTGTCTTGATTCCTAAATCTGTGAGCTTCATCAATAATAATAACTTCAATATCTTTTGTTTTTTGAACGAATTCGGCAATATTTTCCAAATCCCCCAGCGAGCGCACCTCCCAATCATACATACCAAATTCTTCTGCATATTTTTTCCAACCAGAATTTTTGTTCTTATCGCCAATCAACCCCGGCGGACAAATTACAACGCCTCGCTTTTTTAGCTTTTTGGCAACTGCGCAAGCAATAATTGTTTTCCCCAGCCCCACGACATCAGCGATAATTACGCCATTATTCTTTTCTATAATCGCAAGGGCTTGCTTAACAGCATCTAATTGATAGCGATAGGGAGTGTATCCATTATCCTTTAATGTTTTAATGAGCGATTCCCCGACTTCTTTTTGCTCAAAAGAACCAAGGTAGGCCTGAAGTACTAGCACAAAAGCATCAAAAGGAGATATCTCTTTTACGAGAGTTTCATTTTCAACAACCTCTAATAACTTCTTTTTTGTAACGTCGTTCTCTGTAATTTTAATTGCTTCTTCCCAGAGAGAATCAAAATATTTTTCAGTATCTTCAAAACCATAATCACTGATTTCTACATTGAATTCTTCTTGTGTAGAAAGTCCGGAATTAGTTAAATTACTACTGCCGGTGATAAATAAGTTTTTTCTGCCAACTTGGCCTTCTTGGAGCTTGAAAATATAAACTTTAGCGTGGTTTGGATTGTATGTTTTTCTGATGATTAGTTTATTTTCACGAATTAGTTTAATAAAATATTTCACTTGTTCATAAAAATCTTTTTTATCAAAATTTTCAGTGTTTAGAGATATTTTTATGGATTCAAAAAATTTATAGCAGCGTTCCTCATCAGAAAGTTGTTTTTCAGGGTCGCCGTACTCCATGAGGCCATAATTTGACTTGTCAACATTAAGACCGACAAGAACTTTAATTTTTACGTTTGGATTGTCTTTTAATCCTTGATATAGCTCCCTAATTCCAGAGAAATAGAAAAACCCAACCAAAAATTTTAATTCGTCGCTTTTGTTTATAAGCTCTATCAGACGTTTTTTTAAATTCTCTGCGCCACTGTTTGTAATAAAATTGCTCATGTATTAGACTCCAGATTCATTTAAAAAGTGCTTTGCTATTGGGGTCAAGTCTTGTAATTTTAACGTTTGCTTGAATATGTCATCGCTGACTCAAAACCGTCCTTTATTCCTATTTTAATTTAACTTAGCAAAAACCACACTGATATTTCAATGTGGTTTCATAAATGCATATACTATCATTAACCCCATTGTTCGTATAGAAATTTTAACTCTTTTAGGTTGTTTAGTCAATTTACTAAAGCCTAGTTTCAGCCCCAGAACCAATTTTGACCATATCGCTAATGCCGGCGAAATGGTCATCAATATTTTGCACGCTGTTTTTGCAAGATTCTTTAGCTCTTTCAATCGCGGGCAGGAATTTTCCATATTCGGTAGTCTATAAGTTTTGCAAGCTTTGAAAAAACTGACCTATAATATTTAATTTCTTTACTTTATATCAATTTGATCGGATTTAGGCATTGAAATAGCTTTCCCGTTATTATAAGAAACCATTTCTCCGGTATCGTATTTCAAGCAGGCGCCTTCTACATACCCGTTACGTTTTACAAGCCCCATAACAACAGCGCCTTTTGGCAACTCCTGTTCCCCTTTAAACTTAAGCGCTAACTCTATAGATTTTTCATCAGTAAAAACTTCAACATACATAGACAACCCCTTTCCTACTAACTCTCTTTACTTCCTTTAGCTGAGTTACGATCTCAGAATCTGACATGTTTCTTTCCGTTATAATAATATTTTGTGTTCTTTCAACTATTTACAGGATATGACGCAAACTTTATTTTAATATTAGTGTAGAATCCTAACACCATATCTTACTATTTATATTTTATAGTCAGCTTTTCTTAAATACCTCACTTCAATAATAAGTTTATAATCTTGAACTAATTTCATGAATTTATCTTTTGTCATTTCTGGGTCACTGTCAGACAATCGCGAAATATAATATCCGGATTTATAATAACCATCAGAAGCGATACCAACTGTACCCAAATTACATCTAAGGTCAATGGTCTTTTCTAATGGAATATATTTAAGCTTAAGATACATGCAATCTCTGCCTTTTACTTTTTCGATTTTCCAGTTCTGTGAATTTTTAGTTAAATCATAATTTTCAATAATATAATATCTATCATAAATATTAACAATTGCTTGTCCAATATTATCAATATTATTTTCTAAAACATTTTCAATATCTTTTCCGATTATACTATAATTTTTATCAGCGAATATTAGTTTATATTTATAGAGTTTCCCAGAATCAAGCATAATCATAAATGTCATTATAACAATTAAACATGCTAATGAAATATAGCCCCAATCACATGCTTTTTTCCATAACAAAATACCAAAATAAATAATTGATAGTGTTAGTAAAGTATAAATCATTTATTGTTTCCTCCTATGTTTTGTTTGAAAATTTAGGAACATCTACCTTAATTATGGTATAGCTATTATTTATTTCGAGAATGACACCATTTTTGGATCATTGGACTCATTCCTATACCTTTTAACAGCTAAATCCTTAATTCCATCGCTTAAAACGTCTTTAATAAGCCCTTCCCAGAAGTCTTCATATCTCTCCAATAGTTAAATTAAGAAATTATTTTAGAATCGAAGATATTACTTTGTGCTGTTCCTGTCTTGGTTTCTTTTGGTTGAGTGTTTTTTACCAGTGTTTCAAGCAACTCAACTATTTTATTGATTTTAAAGTACCAGCACACTATTTCCCTACCTAGTAAAAACAATACAAGGCTTACAATAATAAAAGTAATAAATCCTGGCCAAAAATTAAACATAAATACCCTCTATTTTTCGATATAAAGCAGATTAAACCCCTGCCTTTCTGCCGCTATTGTTAATCCCTGAACGAATTTGTATCTGACCGCAATAATAAAAGCGGAGCTTGGAACAAAAATCGGCGGAATAAGATATATCTCTTGATACTATGCTGTACTCTAATGATAGTTTATTGGAAGCATATCCTATCTGTTTTCTTTTTTTGCTTTTTTTATAAGCCTCTTCTCTTTCAATGTTTTTTCTGCAATCTTTTTTACCTCTTTTCTTACTTTTTGATCTTTACCCATGGTTTTTCTCCTTTACTTTATTTTAAACCTAATACTAAATATTGTTTTTAATTATTCAAGTCTTAATATAGATTGAACGCGATTTCTTTTGTATATTTTAATTAGTTAAAGTAATTCTCTTCTAACTTTTTCAGCAACATGTCGTTTTTGAAAATATCAGTGAGTTTATATGGATAATAACCTTTCAGACCTTCTCTTATTTGCTCTTCCATATTCATCCCTTCACCTAAGATCCTCAAATGTTTAAAAGCAAGGAAATCCTCTACTGGTATAGGATTTACTATATGCAACCTTAATCTACTATTTTTTTCTTTTATAGCTCTTAATATTATATCGTTGATATTATCATCTCTAAATGAATAGCCTATTACTAACAGGTCCACGTCACCTTTCATTAGAATATTTTCAAATACCTCATGATAATAATTTAACAGTGGCTCAGATTTTGATTGCTCCTTTTTATTGTAACCAATAATCATAGCGCTTTCTTTGTCTTTATTATACCAATTACATGACCCATGCAATTTGATATAAAATAATTTAGAGTCAATGTTAGGTCTGTTTTCGATTTTTACTACCATATCTTCGTTCACAGGTACAGCATAATAGTATTTCTCACTTAGTGGTTCTTTTGGCTCTATCCCACATATATTAGTTGCTTTTACCTCTTCGGGGAAACCGGGAATATAGAAACCTGCTTTAATATGTCTCTCCATAAATAAATCCTGATTCAAAGTAAAAATATAATTTTCTGTTTCTTTATTAATGAAATTGTTTATTAATCTATTCCATTTTGTATGCCCGGGAGTATATATAGTATTATTTATTTTTTGATAAAGAGGATATCCTTTCACAATCTCATCTATCCAGTTGTATGCCGACCTTATAACGTCTTTCATTGCAGTTCTTATGTTTCCTTCATATGGTGTATATTTACCAGCATCATATTTTCCTGAAAGTATTCTTTGATATGCAGCTTCATAATCATATTCTTTCGAATAAACGAAAGTACCGTCGCCATGAGGTTTACAAAGTTGTGCATAAAAAAGAGCTTCGACTATTTCTTTATGTTTACTTGCAGATTTATCATTAAAAATATATGACCACATTTCACTTGCAAGAGGTGTTCCTATATTACTGGTAAATCCTGCTCCTGTCAATAACACATGCTTATTTATAACCATTTTCATTCATTTTGCTTCATAATGGTATCTTAATCTTTAATTTCAATTCATTCAAAAATTTACTAAATAAAAAAGATCATAGCGAAATAACTGAGTGATCGTATATCGATTACATATAAAACTCTATGATATTCATACGGAAATTATACATCTTTACAGGGATATTTTCAAATGAATGTAAAATCGGCAAATTATCTGGATTAATATTGCTTCATATGACAAAAAAGTAATAGGATTAGAGAATTTAATTGGAAAGTATTATAGGGTCAGGAGAGGACAAATGAGGTCATAAGCGGAACATAGAGTAGTAACCGTTTGGTAACAAGTGAGGTTTTTATGGGAAACTAATTGATTGAAATATGATTGAAATTGCAAGGAGTTATTGAATTGAGTTAAAGTTTTAGATAAAGGTTTTGCAGACCTGTCCCTTAGCCACTTGGGTACCGCACCATTTGAATTAAAAATATACTTAAATTGCAAATAAAAGTCAATTGCGTCGTCAGAAATAATATTTTATTCATAATTTTGTTTGGGTGAAATATGTTATCATAAAAAGAAGTACAATATCATAAAAAGAACATCAAAATGGCACAAATGTGGCACATATATGGCACATGTTTTTCGGTTGTTTTACATTACAAATCGCTATTTTATACATTTTGTAGTGTAAAAGAAATATCTTAAAATTTATCATTTTATTGCTATCCTTTCAAATACTGCTGACCTTTTGCTGTGATTTTATATTTCTGCAGGAAGTTGTTTGGCTTATCGGGAATTGTCATTTACAAAAAACCTTTTGTTATCAATAGTAATAGATATAGCCGGTTAAAAATAACTAATCGCCAGCTATTAACAAATACAATCAACTATCGCCAACTAATCGCCAGAATCGCCAACTATTAACAAATACAACCAACTATCATTATCTATTTGCCAAGATATATTTTACACTGCGACCTTTACCTTTTGAAATGAAAATTTTCCAGTTTACTATTTCTCTTAAATCTTTTAGAGCACCTTCATCTGAAAGATTAAATAATTTTCTATACTCTCTATTAGTTATTTTTCCATTTTTCTTAACATATTTCACCGCTTGTAATTGTCTTTCATTTAACCCTATTTTTGCCAAAGTATCTTCTGTAAAGATGTCTCGCGCAAGGATTGTCTTAAACTCAAGATTTCGGATAGAAACAAAATCTGGATCCGGCAAGCCTTGTTTTCTACATTGTTTAATCATCTCAATTGTACCAGTGCCGGCTTGCTGTATATAGTCAGCTAAATACATAACAGTTGCTAATGAAGGGCTAGGTGGATGAGAAGCATGCGGTTTTTTTAGATCTTCGATTTTTAAATGAGAAGGCAAGGTACCTGAATTCCATACTTCTACTCGATCAAGAAATACCATTACCTGGACCGAAGATGTCGTATTGTAATCACGATGAGCAACAGCATTTACGATTGCTTCTTGTATAGCAAACAACGGAATCTCAAGGGGGCGGGTAACTTGAGCAGTGTGTTCCTGCTGAATTACCGGGTATTTAAGGGCTCCTAAAACAAAACTTACAGCTTTGTCTATTTGTTCAAAAAGGTTATCTTCATAAATGTGATATGAAGTAAACGGTTTTTCAACTTCAGTACTTGATATTTGAATGCACTTAATCTTAGCTTGATCAAAATATTTTCTCGGGTCTTTACCAAAAAGTAATATAGCAGCATTAGTTAGGTTGTCATCTTTTGTAAGTTTTAAGTGAGTAAAAACATCTTGAGTTGAAGAATCAAGAGCAAGCGGAAAGTTTCGTTTGGTTTTAGCAATTTTTAAAAACCATCTAACTTTATCATCATTGATATCAGCAAAAGATGCTCCATCACATATTCTCTGATCAAAACCTGCTCTTCCGATTTCCCCTTTTTCTCTTAAACAGACTATTAAACTTTCGTATATAAGATCAGTTAACTCGTTTATTTCATTAAACCTTCTATAACTGTAGCCGGCCTTAGGGTCGCGGATTTCCTTAATCAGTTTCTGTACTCCGGCCTCACGGTTTTTATCTTCAATATTTTGACCCTTTATATAAATAAGAATATCTTTATGTTTTGCTTTAGCTTCCCAAAACTCAGCTTCTGTGGGAGATATCGTTTTTTTTCTAGCACTTCCATATTGGACACCTATAATCCCAATATAAATATCACATTTTCTCACTTCATCAATATATGCTTTTTCTGCTGATTTACTATTTGCTGGAGAATGTTCAAAAATAAATACATCAAAATATTCAGAAAGCAGAACATCTTTTTGAATGAAATCCTTTACTGCTCGACGTTCTGATTTTAGTTCTTTTTGAACACCGCTCACAAATATCTTGTATTTTTTCATAAATTAAATATCCTTTTGAAATATTTATAATTTTACATCATTTTTAGAATTTTCTCAAACTTGAAATGGCTAGATAGGTAGTTTTATATATCATAATCAATATCTGGTGTGGAATCATGTAAAAATTCTTTGCTTAGATGTATATATATCATTGTGGTTTTTGTTGAAGAATGCCCCATTATTTCTGCTAGAGCAACTATGCTTGTTCCTCCCATTATACATTTGCTTGCAAAAGTGTGCCTAAAAGTATGAAATCCAATACCCTTTTCATAGATCCCTAATTTTTTTAATACTTTATCTAATTTCTTTATATATCGTTTATAATATTTTCCGTTATCAGAGTTCCTATAAAGTCTATCTTTTTCCCTGTCTCCGCAGCTTTTATCTATCACAAAACTGGAGAGGCTGCAATTTTTATGTTTTTTTAAATCTATTTCTAGTTTGTTTTGCAGCTTTATCTCTCTTAATTCATAGTCCTTTGGGCTCCATATGTCATTTTCACATATTATTATTTTTTTACTATCAAAATTAACGTTGCTCCATTCTAAAAATAATAGCTCGCTAACTCTTAACCCTGTGTGGATTAGTATTTTAATTAAAATTGATAAATCATAATCGCTTATTTCTAATATTTTCTTTATTTCTTCATCGGAGAATATTCTCGGTCTTGGGTTTTTTTCTGTTTTAACTTTCTTTATACCTTTAAGTGGATTTGCCGGTAAGTAATTCCACAAATAAGCCTTATTAAAAAGAGCTTTGACAACAGTAATGAATCCGTTCACGGTGTACGGGCTTTTGTTTTCTACTTTTAAAATATTTTGTATTTGTTCATCTATTATTTTGTGCAGATTTCTTTGTAGTTCTGATAGTTTTGTATCTGTGTTAATCATCTTTTCCAGTTTATTACATATTTGAATATCCTTTTTGTAAGTAGTACTCTTTTTTGTTGCCTTTGAGTTTTTTAAGTATTCATTAATTAATTGCTTTAAGGTAATATCCATAGGAATCCCATATTGGTATTTGTATGCATTTACCTGCTCCTCATAAAGAATTCTTTTTGCTGTTCTCAGATCAGTATGGACAATTGTTCTTCTCCGTTTTCCGTTAACTTTACGGTCTAAACGGTATTTGTTACTTAGTTTGTTTATTCTCATAAACTCTCCTTATCCTAATAAGTTATCCAAATATTTGTATAGTGCTATGCGCTCAACATAATATTTGTTTCCGATTTTTATACTATAATGCTTGAATTTTGTAACAATAAGCTGGAGTGCCCTTCGTTTTGTCATGTCTCTTCTTTTGCTTTTTTTAAATATTCTCATTAATCCATGTGCATCAGTATATCTTTCAGTAAATCCATCAACGCTTAGTTTAGAAAATATCCATCTGTTATTTGCTCTATTTGCCTTTATGTATCCTTGTCTTACGCAATTAATGAGCATGTTTCGTGACATGATGAGGTTTTTATCGGCTAAAATCGTTAGACTAGTATCTATTGAATAAGAATCATCTTTGGTTATAGAGCTAACTTGTTTCATATACAAAGGTTTAAATGGATTAAATATTTCTTCTGAGCAACTCTTTGTCGGTGTGATTTTGCTTTCGGATTTATAAAGCTTTTGTTGAAAATTATATTTATATAAAAACGTTTCATTATAGTGTTTATCAGTATCCTTTAACATATCTAAGTAAACATAGTAACAATACAAAGTTTTTGGGTCAGCCCCTGTTATTTTACTTATGTCATCGATGGACATTCCCCATCGCCTGGCATATACAATAAATGATTTACGCATAAAATATAAGGTCGATTTTTTTACAAATTTATTATCAACTCCTACTTTACGCAAAGCACTTCTGAATTGATCTGTAAGAGTGCAATATGAAGCTCTTCTGTAGAATCTACTCATAAACAATGGTGTCCCAGCTTCTGTCATCTTTGATGTTTTACTTAAAGGAAGAGTTCTATGTTTTAGTTTTAAGATGTGATTTCTTACTTGTAACACCTGTGCAGTAATTGTAAATATAGGTCCAAAATACCGTTTTTCCGGCCTTATTTTGTATATAGATTCTTTAACCGGAGGACAAACTGTAGGAAAACTATTATAGAATCTAGAATTAATAGGATTGGCAAGATCTGTACTAAATTTCCCTAACATTTCTATAATGCAGCTTTCGTAGTCTACAGGCCGCGGGCCATTTAAGAATCCAAAAGCTAAAATTAAAGCTTCTTGCAATACATCATGATATTTCATCATGTGTCTGATATCCATAATTTGCCATTTTGGTTCAAGCCCGCTTTGTATAGAATTTGCCATTGCACTAATGTAATTTGCAATTTTGTCCATGTCTTCTTCACTGAATACTGGAGTAACAAAGAATTCTGGTTCATCCGGATCATTAAGATTAACCATTACTTGTTTTCTTGAAATCTTTCGAGAATAATAATTACTTTTATCTTTTGGTAATTTAATAGTATCAAGTATTGGTTTTCTAAGAATCCTAGATTTGTTGTCTTTGGCAATTACGGTAAAGGGGTCTTGTTCCATGTTCAATTCCAGCCACATTATTTTAAAGAATCGTCGTACATATCCCAGTTCTCTATTTTTTGCTTTATATTGGTAGGTTATTGTTCCTTTTTTTGTTTTTCTTGTTCTAACTCTTTCAAAATATTCCTTAATTCGATAGGCACCTCTTTCTCCGTTTAGCTCCGCAAATGATTTGATTCTCAAGTCCAATATCAACTTTCTTAGGGTATTTCGACATGATTTTAAAGTTGTATTGCTTATTACTTCACCGCGCTCTTCTTGATCAAATTCTCTGTAGCAATCTAGAAAAGTGTTTAATTTGTTGTTTATTTCAATAGGTACGCTTAAGTTTAAAAAAATAGACTCTTTTGCAGGCTCAGTTATTAAACTAAATGGAAAAATACCAAAATATACTTCACAAGTTCCTTTAGGGAGTGAGCTGGTATCAAAACAATCACAATATTCATGAAGATTTGGTATAAGTGATAATTCAAAAGCTAATGGCAGCAATTTGTATTTGTTACATAATAAAATAAGTATATTCCTATAATAATTCTTTGCCCAATGGCCATCCGAAATATTCATTTCTTTTAGCATTTCATAATATAAATCCTCTAAAATGAAATCTCGAATAGTCTTTCTTTTTTTCTTAAGAAAGTTTAATAAATTATTTGCATAGAATTTATTCTTGCTATCAATTTTTGATATGTCCTGAATTGCCTTTTCTAGAGCATTCATGTCTATAGAAATCTTTGGGATAGGAATATTGTAATGCTGATGTATTTTTATGCCGTTCATATCTATCATGTTTGAGAGTCTCCCTTAACTTTATTTCCCCTTCTACTAATAAAGTAAACCAGGTTTTCGCAAACGGCAACATTATTTATTGAAGTGTAACGATAGTGAAATAGGATAGGTATAAAAGATGAAATATGAGACGGTGAAGAATTTATGTGAAAGGTGAAAAATGTAATCAAATGGTGAAGAGTGTATATAGTGCACTTTGAACCCCCTCCTGGGAGGCTCGAATTACCCACAAACAAATTACCGTCAATAAAAGAAATTGAAGGTTTTTCAATCGACTTAAACTCTCTAATATGTGAAGTAAGACCTGCAAAGATAGTGCAATTTGTCATTTTGTTTTATTTTTACCAAGTTTTGATATCCATTCATCAATATCAGCATAAAGGAATCTTATGGCGCCCAATGGAAGCCGTATATAGGGTATTTTATTGTCAGCAATGTAACGATCAAGGCGAGGAATTGATATACCCAAATATATTGCAGTCTCTTTTCGTTTTTTAAGATACTGCATGTTGCCGATAACAGTGTTTTTCAATTTAAATATATCATTGTTAACCCTATACTTTTCTACCCACTTTTCTATTTCAGGCAAAGAAAAGCGCTTAGATCCCAATGGCATTGGTACAAAAGGAATAATATTAGCGCTTACATAGTGTTGTATAGTGCGCTTTGTAAGGCAAAGGTATTCACCTATTTGGTTGTATTTTAGTAAGACTGACACTTGATGTTCCTTTACTCTTTTGATTTTTGCGGTATTTTAGAATTTATCTTTCGCTTACAGGTTCGTGTTAATCTCAAGATATAAAAACTTATTTGAGAAAGGAACATTATTATGAGTAATTAAAATAATTAATAGAATTAATTGATTTTAAGACGATAGGAATAATGATTTGTAAATGTTTGAAATGTATTGAAAAGTTTTGAAAATGCAGCGAAATTCTAGTGTTGGATAGGTGTTTTATGAATTCGAGGAATTCATGGATTTACGATATCTTTCGGCATTTAATAAATAGTCTTCTCGTTTTGATCCTATAAAAACTTTTATATTTATTTTATTTTCATCTAAGACTTTGTTTATAGCTTTTCTTAGATGTCTCATAATTTTTGTTACATAAATATGCTCTTCAGGTTTAATCTCTCCCACCCAGGCTTTGGGAAGTCTGTCTATTTTAGATTTCACTATCCGTACAACATGTGCTAGAGTCGTAGACTGTGTCCTTGAACGATTCATATTTAACAGCTTTTTAAGACATTCTGCATACACTCTTGGCCATTCAGGTTTTAATATTTTATTATATGATTCTCTCACAAAAAATACAGGATACTTAACTCCCATATAGTATAAATTAATTTGATTATTCTTGGTTGTCTCTATAGCTGGCAAATTGGCAATTCTGCCAGTGGTTGCCTTCGTCAAATTAGTTTTATTGCTTTGCCTAACTTCAAAAAGCATATTCAAAAGTTCTGCATGAAGAGATATAAATTTATTGAATAATGCCTTTTTATTAGGGGAAATTAAACGTACCTCTAACGATGACAAAGGATATGGTTGCCAATTAGATTGATTTTTCATTTATCTCTTTATCCCAATTTATCTATTTTACAATAGTATTATACTCACAAAGTAGCTTTGATTTTATACTATTTTATCTATAAATATATCGGATTATATTCATAGTATAAAAAGAGGATAAAAAGGGTATTTTGGAGATAAATGGAGAATTTACATGCTTATGATAATAAATTATAATGCTACATAGTTAACCTTCTTAAAAACGACATTTGCGTGTAATTTGAAGCCATTTTTGATTCCAGCAGTTACTAATTTCTTTGCAATTATGCCAGTTTTGTTAGCAATTATTTTTGCAAAAACGTTAATATTCTTGTTGATGTTCTTGTAATCATAAACATTAATATTAACATAAGCTTCAGGTGTTTTCTTTAAATAATATTTATAATAATTTATACGAAAATCATTGAAACTACACGGATCTTTTGTCCCATAAGGAAAACATTTTATTAGTTGAATGTACTTTTTGGGAATATCATTAAATTCTTCCCCATTAATTTTAATAATACTGTTATTGATAATCTCAATATTAGGGATTAATGATGGTTTTTCTGGATAATCATCTTTATTGTTAGTATATGTCCGTTTTGAGTGCCTACTATAAATATATCTTTCTTCTTCATTTTTGAAAATTATCATTTTCCCAAATAACTTAATAAACCTACATATTTCTGTGTGATACGTTATGACAACAGATATTTCATCTCCACGTTCCGGGCGATAAACTCTCCTATTATAGTTATCTTGGGAATTTTGATATGCAGAAGAGCTATATGGGTAAATAGATGCATGTGTTTTTGAATAAACTAACTTGCCTATACATGAATCTATGAATGATCCTTGCAATGTGCTTAAAAGTTCTGCATTTTTATCAAACGATAAACTATTTATCGCTATATAGACACTAAAATAGGCATTTTCAAAAAGAAAAGGATTGTATTCTGTCTTAAGGTTTTCAACTACAAACGTACTTTTCCCCATCAGATAAGAAGCTAGTGGCTCTCTTTGTTTTAAATCTAAATCATATTCATTTTTAATGTTGTCTATCACGAATATTTCAAAATGTTGATCAAGAAAGAGTTTAATATTATTTAAAACAATGTTTTCATATTTTAAATATACAACGCAATCTTTTTTGTCTAAATACTTCTTGTTTATATCTATCTCCTCAACTCCCAACCTTCTTTTACTACCAATCATTAATACTCTTGACATAATTGATTACCTCCGGATTTATATTTTATACAAAATAAAGCCACAAGTTATAGTTCTAGTTTTCTGGATTTTAATGGTTAAAAAACTACCAAAAAGGAGGATTTGTGCATGAATAAATAGGTAAATTTAGATTTTTATATTTAAGCAAACAAAACAAAGTCGGTACAGCTATTAGGTAATATAGAAGTAAAAATAAAAGATAATAGAAATAAGGCATTACAAATACTAATATTAGAATAAATACGTTTGATTTGTAAATACATAAGTAAGATAAGGAGTTTTAACATTTATTGATGCATAATATGTAGATAATTTTTATTAATAAAAACGCTAGTTTGGGTTCCCGGGCCCAAACTGGCGTTTTTTTTGTTTCTAAATGAAATCAAAACTAAAAAGGAGGATTTACCATGACTAAACATTTGGACTATTTCGCATATGCAGGAGAAATTAGGAGTAAACCGCTTTTGACAGAATTAGAAATAAAGCAGCTTTTACTAAAAGAAGAAAGAAACAAAGCTTTAGAGATCATAATATCAAGGACTTTAAGACTCGTTTGTAAACATGTTCAGCGCTACAGCAGCTTTTCCAAAAGGCTAGGTTTAGAACAATTCGACCTTTTTCAAGCTGGTGCAACCGGTTTAATTTTGGCGCTAGCAAAGTATTCCTGCAATAAAGGATACTTCTACAATTACGTAACTAAATACATTAAGGCATACATCATAAATGAGGTATTTTCAAATTTTGGATACTCAAGAAACATTTGTCTGAAGAAAATGAAGCTTGGCCAGAATATTAATCCTACAGATTCATTGGAGTCGATTGTTTCGGACAATTCTGAAGATAACTCCCCCATCCTTTTGCAAGATGTAATTCCATGCCCTAATGATAAGAAGGTTTATCTTACTATGGAAATCAACAACCTTCTTTCTACACTAAGAAAAGATCATAAAACACCTTCTAACTTGTCACGGGAAGTACTTGAACTAAGATATTCGGTAGGTTCCAGGCGGTATTTAAATAGACCGATGAGTTTTGTAGAAGTTGGCCGTATTTTAAAACTCTCAAAGGAAACTGTAAGAAAGGTTGAGTTGAAGGCAATAAAACATTTACGAGCTATTTAATAGCCATTTTAGGTTTCCTGGTTTACTATCTAAATGTAGGTAATTTGAAAAGGAGGCAGCAAATGAAGAACAAGTATAAGCCGTTAAAAGGACAAGGTTTAAGAATTGACGAACTGCAGAAGTATGTAAATGTTTCGATAAGCGGGCATGGGATTGTAACCCATAGGATAATTGCTAGCAGGTTAACTAATTCCCCCATCTGTATTCCCCATTTTTTGGGCAACCAGGAAGGCCCACATGGCGATAGCAATCTTCCCGGAATAGCTGCTATGGCTAGAAAATGCAGATACGGAGGCCATACTGCTCTTCATGATGATACTGCATTTTACATAAAGGCATATGGTTTAAACCCTACCAAAGCGAAGTATAAAGAAATCAAAGGAACCCGAGATGAACTGAGCTTTTCTTTAGATGTAAATAAGACCTTTTATAAGGCTAACCATCTCATGTATACCTGGATGTGGTCAAGGAAGGATATGTTTGATCTAAAAAAACGAGATAGAAAGTGTTACACCTCCATAAAGATAGAATATCCCACTAATCTTCTGTATTACCAGATAGCTTTCGGAGTAAATACACAGCTTAAAGGAAATCCTGTACTAGTTAAGGTCGATTCTCTGGGCAATAATAAGGTTCTTAAAAGGCTTATTACAAGGCCTGAAATACATGAAGATTACGGGATGCTTGAGATGAACGAAGAAGATATGTTGTGTAAGTATTACTGGGTTGAGATTAGAAAGCCGGAATTAGGCTCAACTTATAAAATCGTCTGGAAAGCTAATTAAAGGAGGCTTATACCAATGAAAAACAGATTTATTATCAAAGAGTACTGTAAATACATAGTACCATCCTTTAGCGGCTATGGGGTAGCTTTCCATGAAATAACTGCTGTTAATAAGAAGTGTTCTGAGCCTCTTGCCATTGATCATAGCTTCGGCTGGGATGAAGGCTTGACCCCATGTCTCGGCAGTATCGAAGAAGCACAAAAGAGGTTCTTGGGCAAAAAACAGCCCAAGAACAGTAGTGAGTACAGCTTCCATGTTGTATCAAAACAGGGATTTCGCAATGAGGGAATAATCAAGGAAGTTTCTACTGATCAGCCATATAAAACATTCAGGTTATTCTGGGATCTGTCTTTTGGATTTAGAAGTGAAGCAAAATATCTCTGGTGCTGGCTAAGCCCGGTAATGTTTACCACATACAAGAAGAAAGAAACACGGCATAGTCTGTTAAAGATTGAATATCCCACTAAGAAACTCGTGTTTAAAGCCATTTTCCATAGGTTCTCCCCTGTAGATACTAATCCTGTGCTAGTAATTATTAAAGAGAACGGAAAAGAGCATAAGATTGGAACACTTAAGGAAGTTAATCTTAATAAAGAAGAATTAGGATTCAATCTTGAACAAAGAGAAAGTTTTAAGTGTTACACAGCTACTGTTAAAAATCCAAAAGTAGGACAGGTATACAAAGTTGTATGGAAAAATGGTTATAAGGAATTGGAAAAATATCTCGGCTGGTTTGAGGCCAAGCGATAAGGGAGGTGATTTCAAATGTACAGTAATGATGAGGACTGGCTAGAATTTTGTTTTAAATTCTTGTCCGTTTATGTGCTGGGTGGAATAGCAACCATTATGGGTGTTTTTATAAACATAGCTGCCAATATCTTGATAGCCGTCCCGTTCTGGCTTATCTGGACGGTATTTAAAATCGGAGCTAAATATTTCTATTTTCTACCGGATTTATATCATAATATTTCACTTTGGAGCTGTATAGGAATCTTTTTATGTATTGGAATGGTAAAACTGCTTTTTGCTCACAATTCGGCTACAGTAAATACGAAATAGATAAGTTACGGACAAAACTCAATGGGAGGTGACATTATACATGCAAGTAAAGGAAATATCAGTTAAAAGGCACATAACCCTGCCTGATGGGCAGGGTATGGACATAGCAGTATCCGGTTGCGCAGAGATAGGTGTTGATATGGAGCTGGCAAAGCTTGAGCTGCAAAATGTGTTAAACAGCGGGGTTTTAACCGTTTTAAAAAATGAAATACTCCGGCCCCTGGAAGAAAAGTATTCAAGACCTGTCCAAAGACAGGCATTGAAAGCCTCCTAAGAAAATGTAGTAGACGCATATACTTGCATAAAAGGATTACACATGAAAAAAGCAGCAAACCTTAAAAGCATTATTGGAATGTTTAAAGACAAAAGAAACGTTTCTAGAAATCATGATAAGTATGTATTTAGTGAAAAGCCAAGAAGAAAATTGTCTAAGCGTTTTAGGCTAATGAAAAAAATGAAGGAAGATAAAGATTTATTTGAAAATAACCCAAAAGGAGAGTGATGAATATGAAATGGTTTTACACAGTACTATGCTGGCTAACCGCCGGCATAGTATTTTACGGAATGTTTTTTAAGCTGGCGCCATACATTTGCACACTTGTACCGGCAGGCCAGTGGCAAGGACTGATAAAAGTAGGAATCTACTTTATTATTGCTTACGGCGGCGGTATAGGAATACCTCTAATCCTGGTATTTTTTAGTACAATAATACTGTTAAAATCAAGTGAATTTGATAACTTCTAAATGAGAGGCATAAAATGAAACTAATGGTTACTACTGATTTGCACGGAAACACATGGAAATATAAAAAGCTATATCAGGAAGCCTGCAAAGTGCGCCCCGACGTTTTAATCAACGCCGGGGACATGTTCCCTAATGACGGCAATAATCTCTACCGCCAAAAGGAATATATTGAAAATCAGATAAACGAGCATTTCTATGCATTTAATAAATCTGGGATGTACTACCTGTGTTTCCCGGGAAATGACGATCTTATGACATTTGACGGGCTTTTTCAGGAGGTATGCGACAGGTATCCGTATGTCAAGAACATTGCACAGCGCAAGGTGCAAATAAACGGTTATGATTTTATCGGTATGTCATGGGTAGTTGACTATCCGTTCCTCATCAAAGACAGGTGCCGGAAAGACACGGAAGATCGTGAAATAGGATTCCAGAAAGGCACGGCTCTGCATTCAACAGTAACCGGTTTAAAGGAAATCCCAAACTGGAAGGAATATGTATCAACTCTGCCAACAATAGAAGAAGAGCTTGAGAAACTCGAGCGACCGGCTAATATGAAAAAGGCAATCTATGTTACTCATATGCCGCCTTGTAATCTGGAGCTGGACGTTTGCATAAATGGAGAAAGGGTTGGTTCTGAAGCATTGTACTTTTTCATCAGAGACAATCAGCCTCTGTTAACCCTTCACGGCCATATACATGAATCTCCTGCCATGACAGGCTGCTGGAAGGCTCAATTAGATTCAACTATCTGCATCCAGGCAGGCCAAACAGATGATCTAGTCTATGTTGTAGTGAATTTAGAAACTATGGAATGCGAGCGGGTGTTGGTGTAATGCAAAAAATAGTTTATATACTTAGTGAAGTCAGGCGCCGATTTTTTATTATCATATAATTATCCTTTCCCCTTCCAACATCTGAAATCAGCTGACAGACTCGCAGGTGAGGGTCAGCAGGATTGATTTTTTAGGATTTTAGTACAATTCCCACTGATTGTAGACATCGGTTATATATCCTTTTTTTTGTAAGTTTTCTGCAAAACGCAAGATATAGTTTAAAAGACCAAATAAATTTTCGGTTGATGATTTTAACTCATCGGGATTATAATCTCTAACCAATGGGACATATCCTTTACCTCGATGTATCTTTTTGTCAACCCGGGAAAATGAAATTTCATCTTTGCCAATAAAATTAGGATCATAATATGAATGAATATAAGTATTTCTTTCCTTTCGGAAAGAGTCTGACTTCGAAATTATGTAAGACAATTGTTCAATTAAGTCTTTGTCATTTACTCTAAACCTAAATAAAGCATCTAATACATCTAGCAATGTATTGAATTGAAGTTTTGATGCTATAATTACCCCAACTTTAGGATTAGCTTTATCATTTAAACATGAAAATATACCTATCAATTCATGTTCTAGTGACTGGAATGCAATAATATATTCTCCTATTGCAGCATGGGTTTTCTCGTTGCTATGTGATTTATTCATTTAGTTATCTATATCTTAAGAGACGTTGTTAGGCAATTCGGTATTAGAGTATTTTCCACATTTTAAGTCCATATTGTATCTATAGTGTCAATAAATGACTTTTTATCTACAAATTCTTAAGCCGTCTGTACAGACTTACTTATTTCTGGATATTCTGAATTTTCTTTTCCTCAGACTCAGAGAGTATTTTGATGAACTTGTTAAAGCGATCTGCCATCCAATCATAAATAGACTGAGCAAGCCGCTTATTAACCTTTACGGTGCAGTTATAGTAAACAGCATCGTCCTTTTTATTTTTTGCCTTTAAGTGAACTTCTTTTATATTTCTCTTTCTAAGTTCAGAGTTAATAGTGGCTGTAATTGAATGAAAAAATGAAATATCAAATTGTTCATCTTTTATGCTTTCAATATGTTTTTGAAACTCCTCTCTGTATTGGTCTGAGCAGAAGAACTTCTTTCCTGAAATCCCTAATTCCCAAGCAGAAAGAAACTCCTTCTTGTTCTTAGCAGCCCAGACTCTACCCTTAAGGCCATTCTTCAATACGACTTCTTCCTCATCCTTAGGATTAGATACAGCTTTAAATCGAGAAAGGGCTTCTCTTTCCTTAGCAATGCAGTCATTACATTTAGCTTGAGTCTCAGAAGAATCCTTAAATGGAGCTATTTCACCAATGGTTTTCTTACAACTGGAACATATTATTTTCATACTTATAGTCTTTAATTAGACGTTATGTAATAGAACAACTCCTTACAACATCTTATATGTAATTTATTACAGATTATATAGACTAATTTAATTAACTTTTGTTATGATAAAAGGGACAAACTTTTCCTGAGCAACAACAATTTCTTCTCCAAGTTTTGTTTCTATCTGCGGCACTAATATCTCAAAATTGAAATCTAGCCTTCGCCTAGTAGCAGGATCTTTAAGAATTTCATTTCTTATTTTCTCAGCTACTATCCGATCTGCATAAGACAATATTTTGCCTAAGATAATATCATCAAAATCAAATGAAGCCGCATACATAATCTCATGATAATAGTCAACCAGCGATGTATAGCTTGCTTTTCCTAATATATCTAGGTTATACATCCTAAAATCATAAAAATAAATAGATTTTTCTTTTGTTATCCCTAATCGTTTATGATATAAGCCATAATCTGGATTCATTGTTTTCAGACCTTTTCTATGCTTCTAATCTATTTATAGATACATTATTTCCTTACGCCTTCACCTATTTCAAAATCCAGTGTTTTCTCAAACCATCAGAAAATAATAGTTTCGCATAAGCCTTTGGACCATATTTTTTCATATTTCTTTTACGCTGAACTTCCCCTTCACTTTCAGCTTTTGCATATGCATCGATAATTAGATCTTTATTCCCATGTAACTGCATATATAATTCACGCATTTTATCTCTTTGGTTCATAAAACCTCATTTCTCTTAAGGAACGTGTATATTTACGATATTCTATTGTCCGACTGTGTTTCATTTTTTTTATTGTATTCTTTGTAAATCAATTCAAACAAGGCATATTTTAATTTTTCTCTTAGTTTGTCATTCTCTACTAACTTCTTGTAAAATTTCATATTGCTGTTTAGGAGCTTGGACATTTCATCTTCAAAATATTTATCAAATACAGCGCGGACATTTTGTTTTGAATTATTCTCGATCTTATTTGTAAGGTCACTGTTATCCAAAAGATTGTCTTTAACTCTTGTTAAAAATATCTTGTCATCACCATTAAAATCTGTTCCAAAGGCTTCATTTAAATCTTTCAATATTGTAGAAAGCTTTTTGCTAGCTTCTGCGGAGTATCTACCCGCTTCTTCTGACATTGGTTTAAGACTTTCGCCTGCGGTAAGACCTATTTCTTTTTTACCTTTATCTACAATCTTATAAGATTCCATATCTACATCATCAAGAACATTATAAGGCAAAGGATTATTTATCGTAGGGAGCTTCTTTGAAAGGAATTTATTAAAGATATACAGTTTCTCAAGATTGATATCAGTAAAGGGAATCAATTGCGATAGAAAAGAGTATATATTCTGATACCTTCTAATAGTTTTCTTGAATTCAACCTGTTCAGGCTTGCTTCTTTTAGAAAATTCCATAACAATCGGGCTCAATATATAATGCAAAACTGCCTGAGATTCTTTCTTTTTATAGCTTTTGACAAAGCTTTCTACCTCATCTTTATTAAAAATCCTTAATTCGTAAAGCTTTTGTTCAAGTTCATATAACTTATGAGGATCAGTCCCGCCCTCCAAATAAGTAGATTCATAATAAGGCTGAAAAGCCTTCTGAATAACATCTGGCTTGTTGGCAAAATCAATTATCAAAGTATCTTTTTTAAAAGGATATATTCTATTAGCCCTGCTTAAGGTCTGAACAGCAGTTATCCCATTTAATTGCTTGTCTATATACATTGTATGAAGCAGCGGCTCATCAAAACCAGTCTGAAACTTACTAGCTACAATTAATATCCTATAGGGATTCTTTCCAAATGCGTCTTGAATAGACTGCTTAGGGCCTAAGTTATTCATTGATTTTTCGGTATAATCTTGCTCGTCATGCTTTACAACACCTGTAAACGCTACAAGTGTCTTGATTGGGTATCCACCTGCCTTTATCTGCTTGTCAAAAGCTTTTTTGTAAAGAACTGCATGAAGTCTTGACCTTGTCACTACCATAGCCCTTGCTTTGCCGTTTATTTTATTGATTGTAGAACTCATAAAATGCGTAAGCATTATATCTGTTTTTCTATCAATGGCAACAGGATGCTTTTCCACAAAAGACCTTAACAATCTTTTCGTTTTCTTTTCTTCAAATTCAGGATCCTCTTCAATCTTTTTAATAAGCTTAAAATAAGTGTCATAGTCAACATAATTCTTTAAGATGTCTAAAATAAAGCCCTCATCTATTGCTTGTTTCATAGAATACAAATGGAAAGGATAATAATTGTCATGCTTATCTTTTATTCCAAACATTTCAAGAGTTTTGTTCTTCGGAGTTGCCGTGAATGCAAAAAAGCTGACATTTTTCAAATTTCTTGAAGATTCTAAATCTCTTAATATCTCTTCTTCAAAATCATCAAGGTCTTCTGCATCAATTAGCTCTGCTTCATCAAGACTTTTGGCAGATAATACCTGTTTCATCTTTCTGGCTGTAGTTCCTGTTTGCGATGAATGAGCTTCATCTATTATCACAGCATAATTTCTATTCTTTAAATCTCCTAGTTCCTTTAAAACAAATGGGAACTTCTGAATTGTTGTAACCACAATATTGCTTCCATGTACAAGAGCTTCCTGCAATTGCTTTGAGTCTTTATCAATTCTCTCTACAACACCTCTTGTTTTCTCAAAAGCCTGAACCTGGTTTTGTAATTGTTTGTCAATTATTTTTCTGTCTGAAACAACAATTATCATGTTGTAAATTCTTTCATCCATCTTGTCAAATTTATTCATTAAGCCATGTGCAAGCCATGCAATGGTTTTTGTCTTGCCGCTTCCAGCACTATGCTGAATAAGATAGTTATTTCCTGGAAAACATTGATTCAATAAAAGGTTTACACAGTCAAGCTGGTGGAATCTCGGGAAAATAGGATATTCCTGTCCAGACTCTTCATTCTTCTCCATAAAAATGAAGCTTGAGATAAGCCTAGACAGCTTGTTTATCTGAAAAATATCATTGTATAAATAAGACGTTTTATAATCGTTCTGAATAGCAGGATTTTCAAGACCTTTATTAAATGGCAAAAACTTGGTTGTATGGCCTTCCAACTTTGTTGCCATGTATATTTTTTCATCGCTCATAGCAAAATGAACCAGACACCTGTTGAAAATAGGTTCTTTTGGATTCCTGTCTTGTTTATACTGGGAGATTGCCTTCTCTACACCCTGCGTAAAAGTGTCTTTGAGCTCTATTGTAATTATGGGCACGCCATTGATGAACAAAACAAGATCAATTCTATTACCTGCATCTCGCTGCTCATACTCCAATTCATCTATTACAGAAAATATGTTCTTTTCATGTTTTTCAAATAAATCGGGGTTTTTATTATTATTAGGCTTTGGATAAAAGAGTTGAAAATTACAGCCGACATCCTTGAAACCATTCCTTAAAATGTATATTGTTCCCTTGTTCTCAATTTCCTTCAATAGCCTGAAAAGAAATTTCTGTTCAGACTGTTCTCCATACAATTTACAGAATTTAGACCATTCTTTTGGTTGTGTATCTTGAATGAACTTAATTGCCAACTCAGGGTCAAGGCAGGAAGATTTATTGTAGTTACACATACTCCTTTTTTTATAGCCAGTAGAGCACAAATGGGCAATTATCTGATTCTGAAATGACTTTTCCGAAGTATCTGTGTTAGGCATTTTCTCGTTCCTCTGTTTCATCAAACACTATTACTTCCTCATTAATGCAGCAGTTTTTGTTTATAAGATTTAATATTTTCTGAGTTCTCTTAATTAAGAATGGTTCGAATCTATCATTTTTTAGATCATTATACATTTCTTCGTCTATCAAATGATCCTTTAGAATAGATTTAAAATCTGGTATGTTCTCATATAATTTAAAATACTCCTTGGGATCTTTTTTCTTAATCTCCTGATTTATTTCACTGCTAATAATACAGATATTCGCAATATTATTTATTATAGCATTAGCAACTTTATCATTTTTGTATTTCTCTCTGATCACCTTAGCTAATTTAGAATTATATGGGATTATATGGTGTTTATTGTTTTTTGTACTAGTCCCTATGTATTCTACTAGATTTATTTCAGTTTTTCCGTTAAAATCTTTTGGTTTTAGTGAGTTTAACAGCAAGATTACTGATTTATACAAATAATTTTGATTGTCATAACCAGTATCGATTAGTTTACTTTTATCTATTTGTAAATCTTCATTTAATATTGATAGATTTCTGTCTCTTTTAATATGTTGAAGAAATTTATCTTTTCCAGATGAATATTCTTTTAAGTCAGCCTCAATTCTCTGTAGTTGAGCACCAGGAAATCGATTAAAAACCATTGTATTCCAAAACCATTTATTCAAAACATCTAAATCTGCTTTGGAGTATTTCTCTTTTGAAAATATATAGGCTAAAAAAGAAAGTATCTTATTGTCTGTAAAATCTACATCGATAGCATTAAGATTGACTTGATTCTTAAAATAGTTGTTTATATTCTCCAATACACTTCTTACCCCTAATAATTTATCTTGAATGGATTGAGCCTTCAATTTATAAATGTCTTCTTTTTGTAATCCTACTTTGTTATCGCTATTTATAAATACTGAGATAATTCTTAATAGTGTGGTAGAATCAATGTTGTAATAAAGGTTTTCATCATCAGGAAGAGTCTCCTCAGGAGATAATTTTAATGGGTTAAGTTCATTCTTATACTTTACCTTTAATATGGCTTTACCAAGATTGAAGGTATATGTTTTATCATTAAATAGCACATTCTCATAAGTTTTTGCGACCATTATATCAAAAATATCAAGCTTAACATTTTGCGTATTAATTCTCTCGAATACTGTAACTACTTTATCCAAATCCTCAGATGTCAGGATTTGATGTATTTTATAGGATTTTATTATTTCTTTAAAATTTTCTAAAGGTTTTTCTTTGCTTTTTAAGTACTCTCTTCTTCTTTGATATTCTGTTTTGGAAATCATTTCTTTATCAAATTCATTATCTATCTTTTCTCTCTCTTTATCAATCAAGTTTTTAGGGAAGTTTAAATCTTCATTATATAGATGACTCATGTCAATAAACCTAAATTTATCAAAATTATCTTCACTAATTAGTTTTCTAATACTTTTATCCTGAAACTCTTTAAGTTTTTGATTTTCGGTAACAAATTCGTCGTTTTCTATGTCAAAATAAATCTTATACAATTTAGCATTCTTTTTTCCAAATCTGTAAAGTGGCTTACCTTTAAGAACCCCGTATAGAGTAGTAACTCTTTGCTGTCCATCTAAAATATAAGTATAACCCGAACTTCTTACATCTTCTAAAGGGATAGTCTCTTTTTCTCCGACTCTCCTATGGGCTAGTTTTTCATCAGTCTTCCATAACAGTAGATTCCCTATAGTATAGCCTCTATAAATACTGTCAAATAAAAGTGTAAACTTATCTGCTCCCCAAACAAAGTCTCTTTGAAATTCTGGAATAACCCAATTCCCTTCTTCAATTTCATTGATAATTTTTGAAATATGTATTGGTGGGGCATAACTATCCTCCCCTTCATTTTTCTTTACCCTTTTATATTCTTTTTCTAAATTTGTTTCCATTAGGCCACCTTCCTTATATCTATTTTCCCAGTTACTGCATGATGGATAAGGGATTTTTTATATTCTTCGAGCAGACTAATTTTATTTTCGATTTTATTAATAGTTTTATCAATTTTTGAGGTTGTCTTGTCTAAATAGTCTACTATTTGGATTTGTTCGGATTTGGGCGGATAAGGTATTTTTATGTTTCCTATTGTATCCGTGTTTAAATTAAGCTGTGTGCCAAGTTTTCCAAGCCCCTTATAAGGTTCACCTCCGATAAATACCCAAAACAAATAATCAGGAAATAACTTTAATCTTTGAAAATAAACAAATCCATCATGAATACAACATTTCATTTTTGTAATTATTGGCTTCCCAACGCTACCTGCAATTGAAATAAATATTTCTCCAGGTTTTAAGGGAACGCTCAAGGATTTTCCTAGAACTGATAATTTCTCATAAGTTTGTGTAAGATATCTGCTACTTGCAGTCACATCCTCTATTCTAACCCAACCATATTCACCGTTTTCATCAAAATACTTCGGCTCATCTATAGGTCTGGGAGACGCCCCTCTTCTAACATATGAAAGCTTATTTATTTTCCTAACTTCCCAATGCTCAGGAATCTTACCAATCCATTCAATACCAGAAGCCTTGAGCTTTGCTTTGGAATTCAGCCCTTTTGTTACAGCACTATTTATTAGAGAAACTCTTTTTTCTTTCAAGAGATCAATAAGTTTTGCGTCTGTCTCAATAGTCTTGTCAATTTTATCTGTTGTTTTATCGAGATATACAGCGATTTGAATTTGTTCTTGTTTTGGCGGTAGTGGTAATTTGATATTACTTAATTGGATGGAATCTGCTCTAGGCATTTTTACACCATCTGTTAAAGAATTTACGTAATCGATATACCCACTTGATAATAATCTATATTTAAAAAATATCGGATTGGTTTTTTCATCGCATTCATAAATGATTAATTCAGATGTGCAGAAACCATCCGTATCACAAACAATCACCTTGGCTAAATAAGGTCTCAATTTGCAAAACAAAACATAACCTTTCTTAAATTTTAATGATTCACCTTCTATATTTTCTATTGAATTATAGGAAATTAGTTTTCCACTCATAGATTCTATATTTTCTAGTCCGATGAAATGACTGGATTCATCCGCTTCTGTTGTTTTATTACGCTTTTCAGTAGTGAAGAATTTTATCTTCTTGACTTCCCAATGTTCAGGGATCTTACCTATCCATTTAATACCGGAGTTATTATATTTTTGGTAAGGCTGAAACCTCATTTTAGAATTCCTCTTTAAGAAGCGTTTGTATTTCAACTGTCACCTTATCAATATCTTTTTTTATAGCTTCAAGCCCTCTTGGTGGCTCGTATTTGTAGAAATACTTGGTAAAGTTTAATTCATAACCAATTTTGTCCTTGGTTCTATCCATCCACGCATCATGATAGTATGGTTTTACTTCCCTCTCAAAATACTTATCTATATTCTGTCCTAAAGTTATTTTTTCAGAGTCCCTTAAATTGCTATCAGGCTGATACTTACTCTTTACATCAAGAACATAATCTGCTGTTTCGTCGTGTTCAGACAAAGCTAATATTATTGATTTGATGAATGTTGGCTTTAAATCAAATCCTTTCAATGCCTTACTGACTTCTTTTTCAAATGCTTTCCAATTCCTATATAAGCGATTGCCGATGTTCTTCAAAGCTTTAATAATTTTATCCTGTCTCTGCTTCCCTTGCACCTCTTCGTCTAATTTATTTATTGGATTTTTGCTATTACTTTCGGCCAATCCTGAAAAAGCACCTACAGCATAAAGATTTTCAAGCCTTTCTTCGTTGACCTGATAATTAAGTTGCAAAGGTCGCTCTACTATAACCTTTGTATATCCAAATTCTTCTTTCGCAAATATCTTGCAGAATTCATTTTCCTCAAATCCATTATATAGTTCTACTATTTTCTGTATATGTTCAGGGGAGAGTTCGTTCCTTTTGTTGCCTAGGCTTTTTCTCATTTTATGGAAATAGGAAGTCGCATTAATAAGCTGTATCTTGTCAACTCTCTGAGTAGGTTTGTCATTTGTCATAACCCAAATATAGGTATTTATGCCAGTATTGTAAAATAACTGATTAGGGAGAGCGATAATCGCTTCAAGCATGTCATTTTCAATTATCCATTTTCGAATATCACTTTCCCCCTGGCCTGCATCACCCGTAAACAATGGAGAACCATTTGTAATGGCCGCTATTCTTGATCTCTCTTCCTTTTTCATCTTTGATATCATGTTCTGAATAAATAGCAACTGACCGTCATTGATCCTGGGAACTCCTGCGCCAAATCTTCCATCAAATCCTTTCTCTGCCTCTTTATTAACAGCTTCCTCATCCTTTTCCCATTTCGTGCCATAAGGCGGATTTGAAATTATAAAATCAAACTTCATATCAGAAAACTGGTCTTTTGAAAGTGTGCTCAAAGGTCCCTTAATATTATCAGAATTCTCACCCTTCATAAGCATATCGGCCTTGCAAATAGCGTAAATTTCCGGTTGTAATTCCTGACCGAAAAGAACTACCTCAACAGCCTTGTTTATGCTTGTAATATAATCCTTAGAGCCAGTAAGCATCCCTCCAGTACCGCAGGCAGGGTCATAAACAGTTTTTATAATATTCTTCTTTTTTATATCAACTTCACTGTTTTCAAACATCAGGTGGGTCATCAGGCTTACAACTTCCCTGGGTGTAAAGTGGTCTCCGGCTTCCTCATTTGATTGTTCTGAAAACTTTCTTACTAATTCCTCAAAAATAGTGCCCATTTCATGATTGGAAACTTGATCAGGGTGTAAATCTACTTTTGAGTCTGAAAATTTCTTTATTAAAAGATACAGAATATCAGATTTGGCAAGCTGCTTAATATGCTCTTTAATTCCAAAATTATCAAAAATATCCTGAACATTTTTACTAAAACTATCCATATAATGCAGTAAATTTTGCTCTATATGTTCAGGATCTTCCAGAAGTGTCTTAAAATCATACTTTGAGTAATTATAAAACCCCAAAGTCTCACCCTTCTTGTTCTTTGAAGCAGACCTTAAAACATGTTCTAAGTTCTCAAATTTATCTTTATACTTGTTATAAGCCTCCAGCACAGCCTTTTTGCTATCACTTAACACACAGTCAAACCTTTTGAGCACAGTGAAAGGCAATATCACTTTCTGATATTCATTCCTCTTAAAATCGCCCCTCAACAGGTCGGCCAAATCCCATATGAACGTTATTTTTTCTTGAAAGTTACTCATTTTCTGATTCCTTAGATTGTTCTCTTAAAGGGAAAAACCCGTATCTATCTACATTTTCATTCTTTGAAAAATGCTCATAAGTAATTAATTTTTTTATTTTAAGTTCAGGGTCTTTGTTCTCTAATATAAATATTTGGAAATCACTATCTTTACCATATTTTGATAAACTTTTGTAAAATAATTCTTGAATATTCTGAGGAACTTTGTCGTCTTTTGGGATGTTGTCTTTATCCTGTTCTTTATAAGTTGTTAATGGGGAATCTAACACAAGGAAAAAAGGGTGAAATTTATTATTAGTCAAACAATAATCCATTAGGCCTACCATAAAGGCTGATTGGTATATAGCTCTAAACCCTTTTCCGCAATGACTTCTTGGTTTATCATCAATTTCAATATCATTTTCAGTTTTATCAAAATAAACTTTATTGCAATGAAGCCCCCATTCTGCAAGATATTTTTTTATATCATCAGAAAATAGGTCGTAAAGCTCATTTGGAACAGATCTTCCTGGTATCTTCTTAACTTTTTCTTCAAGCTTTGCACTATAATATTTTTTATCCCTTGTAAGTTGATTAATCTCTTCGTTTAAAACCATTACCCTAGACTTATCTTCTTTAAGATTTAAATACTCCTCAAGTTTTTTTCTGTTTATTTTTGAAATAGGATTCAGTTTATTGATTATATACTTATCTATTGCATGATATTCAATTATCCTGGATTTCAGTTGCTTACCGAGTTCATCTTTTTGATTATTAAGCTGTTCTAAAGTATCAATGAGCTCCTTTTGCTTCAGTTTAATATTATTTGATTCGGACACTAAAGATTTTATTATACTATCTGTATTATTCTTTTCATACTTATCAAGAACATCTTGCTTTATTTGAGAACCACAGATAGGGCAACTAATATCTTGAAGCTGGTCAATAAATTGTTTGCCCTCATTAATAAATTCAAGCCTATCCACATCGCTCTTGTAGTGCTTACTTAATAAATTGAACCTTTTCTCCAACTCATCTATCTGTGTAATCTGACTTTTTAACGATTCAATTTCTTTCCATACATCTGCTCTTTTCTTTTCTTCTTCTATTACATTATTATGAGACTCATTTATTAGTTTGGTAAATTCATCAATCATTAAGTTTATATTTTCTAATTCCAAGTCTTGAAGACGCTTACTTAATTCATCTAGTATTTTACTTTTACTAACGATTGATTCTTCAATAAATTCAATTTTACCTTTAATTTTATTTTTATAAATCTTAGGGTCTTCAAGAGATTCTAATTCATCGTCATCTTTACCAGACAAAATAAGCTTAAAAACAGATTCTTCTACAGTTTTATTAATAACTTGTCCCGAATAAATGGGAGAAATTGTAGAAATTATCAATTCTTCATTAATAAGACAAAGGTTTGCGATATCTCGAAAACTTATAATTCTTTTCTCATTCCTAGCGTTTACGCTCATTTTTTTTCCTTCCAAGCCAATTAAACTTAATAGGAAATAAGATATATTATCATCAGACTTTGAGCTATGTATTGAATTTAATTTGTTTGTACTCACTTTGTCAAAATTATCAATGACAGTCTGAGCTACATAAATTTTTGAATCTCCAAACTTTCTAGAAATTGTAAAATCCCTATTATCATAGGTACACAAATTCAACCTGATTTCATCATACCCTTCCGCTTCTTTTATTTTATTAGGCTCTTTATTACTACCAAGAACATAGTTAATACAAGTGAATACATAAGATTTTCCTGTGTCAGATGCACCTTGAAGAACATTTAAGCCCTTATTAAATGATAGTTTTGCAGGTTTCACATTTTTACCAACAACCCGTAATTCTTTAAAATAAAAGCCTTTATGCATTGTTTAAATCCCCCACTAGGTGAAATTCACGCGAAAATTCAGCACCCCACTTACCAAGATTGCCCTGCATAAACGCATTTAACTTATGATCTTGCATAGAGTCAAATACCTCACAAATCCATCTTGCCCTTTTATCAAGTTCTTTTGAGTAGTTAGCATTTAAATTGCTTAGAAAAAGTGATGTATTTGTATTGGAATTATACTTGATTCCAGTTTTTGAATATTTAACACAAATTAAACCTTTTGAAAGGAGAATATCAATTCCTTTTTGAATAATTTTTCTGCCTATTACAATTTCACATGACCTGTTTGGCATTTCAGGGTGCAAACTTTCGAAGGGAGCATCCGGTATATCAGATGAATGAACTAAAATATAATGATAATAAATTAGTCTCTGTAAGTCTATAAATCGTTTTTTGCTATTTTTAAATATATATAGTAGTCTTAACCCTGTTTCTAAGGGTGAATTGAAAAATAATGGTGCCTTTATTTCTTCCATTTTATATCATCTCTCTCATTGGCTAAATGATGACAAATGCCCTTTCTGTCATCTAATTTAACTTCACTCATTAGTGGATTGTTAGTTATTTGTAATGCATCTGCACGGTCTAATACTTTTTTTAGCCTTACAAATCCATTCTCAGCGTCTTCTTCTATAGTATTTATAATCCCTGAGTATATTTCATTCTTTAAGTTTTCAAAATGCTTGAAATCAGGGTCATTGATATCCCTTGAAAATGCTTTTAAAGACTCTGCACAGAAAAAATATTCCCTTTGCCTATTGAAGTTATTTTTCAAATCAGGATAAGCATCTAATTTTTTAGTATTTTCAATATCTTGCTTCAGATATTCACTATATGCTTCCAATATTTTTCTGATATAAACAGATTCTATATCCTGAATTTCTTGAGGCGCTGGTTGCGGCAGGGGGCGTGTTTTGGCAAATCCACCAAAGCGAGAGGTAAAGTAGCAAGTCGTTTTATACTGTTCAACAAATTCTAAAGGTTCAATGTAATCAAATATACTAAAGCTGAAATTATCAATATATTGTCTAAAGTTCTTATCCAAATCTATTTTTTTATCTGTCTTAATTTTATTCTTACAATTTTTGTCCCAATCATTTATTAATGTCTGTTTAAGACCTTCTGGTTTTTTTAGTAAATCGTGAGCTTTTGTTCCTACACCTAATGGCGAAACAAAATAATATTTATTTGGAATAGTCAGTTCTTTATTGAAACAATAATAACAAAGCTTGCCTATCTCGAGCAAAATATCAGGTAAACCAAGTTTGCGGTCATAGTGCTTGCATTGGTAATTATCCCAAATATCGTTCTTATAGTCTGAATAAGCTGCTATGTCTCTACCTTTGTCCCCTGACCCACCCAGATGATATACTTTCTCATATTTTGTTTTTAAATACCCAAAAGCCCATTCATGTACTATTTCTTCAAAGCTATCTTCGTCAATTACCTTTAGTAACTTTAATGGTGGCAGGGGCTTAGATAGGATTTGAGCATTTGATAAATCAATCCTATAATTGGGCTTTTCTACATCCTGGATTTCACTCATATTATCTTACATATACCTTGCATTTAAATACTTTTTATCCTAAAGGATTGGCATACGCCTTCAAAAGTTTCAAGGCAACCGTTCCGCAAGTCTCGATTTTATCACGCAATTGATTAAGTCTGTTATTATCATCAGTTGCACTATTAACAATATCCATAAGTTCTTTTAAGTTCGCTTTATCAGCTGGTATTGGAAATAAGGCATTAAGACGTTCAGGAGAGAGGTTTGTAACCTTTGCGATTTCTTGTGAAAGTTCTTCATCTGTCTGTTGCGCAGCCTTTTTAGAAGCGTCATCAAATCTATTTGCCATTGCTACCCTCCTGAACAAAGGTTTGCTTTGCATCCTGAACCAATGTTCCTAAATCCTCTATTTTACCTTCATAAACCGATATCTTATCTAGGGTTTTGTTCAGTTTATCAAAAGGAATAATCCTATTTAACGGCATATTAATAGTCTTTAACAGTTCATCACGAGTAGCATTTACCTTTTCAGCTGATCTCAAATGTGCCGTCAGAGTCTCATTCACTGCTTCCATTTGATCATAGTGATCTTCAATTTTTACTCTTAGACTTTTTCCTATATCACTCAAGGCATCAACAAGAGCGGTTCTTCTTTCTTCTATACGTTTGCTGGCAGATTCCCCAAATTCTTGAATAATTTGATACTTTTCATCTTCATCTTTTGCTTTATTCAGTTCTTTCACCACATCTTTATCTTTATTTTTAGTAAAGTTTTCCATGAATTTAGGAATCCATTGGTTTTTCATAAAATCGTCAATCCTATTTCTACGCTCAACAAGATATTCATCTAATAATGCAATATGAGCAGCTCTACAGTTACGAATCATTCCAGAAAGTTCCTGACTAAGCATAGCTGATTGCTTTGGAGTACTAGCACAAGCAGCCAATATTACAAGCAAAAATAAAACTGATATTTTTTTATACATAAAACCCTCCGAATTATACAGAAGCAATCCATTTTATTCTACCTCTTTTTGACACAATTTACCAACATGTAAGACCTAAACCTATTTATTTGTTGTTCTGTCTTTTGATATATTGGGTCATCTCGTATTGTTGTATTATTGTATCTACTATTACCTTTATTGAATCTACCAGAATACTGTCTTTTCTGTAATCAGCAGGGGCTATAAAATTAACCCTGTCGGCTTCAAGCAATTTCTGGCAAGTATTCTTGCCTTTTGGCTCACCGGGTTTATATATTGCTATTGCATAGCCACCATTCTTCTTGGTTACATTCATGGCAGGGACATCTGAGAGGCCATCACCGATGTATATCATGTTCTTAAAGGGTATCGGGCGGTCGTTTTCAGGTGTGTGTTCATTGATGCTTTCGCCTATTTTTTCTTTTCCTTTATTTATTCTGAATAAATACTGTGTTTTTACTGTGTCTGTGATAGCAACTTTTGGGAAATCTGGATAGCCTTCTTTGTCATACAGATATTCAGAACCGAAAACATTGAAAAACTCATTCCTGATTGAAATTCCATCAAGTATCTCCTTCAATCCTGAAGATATTATATAATGCCTTACTTCCATATTTCCCTTAACTTTGCTTTCAATATACTTGTTTATGTTGTCAAAATAGCCCGGAACTCCAGCAAAGTAAGTTATATCTCCACCTATTTTGTTGAAATACTCTTTGGAGATAGGTGTTCCTTCATTTTTTGCCAGATCTATTATCTTCTTCATCCACATTAAGGTATTTTCAGCTTGCAAATGTACGCAATCTTTATATATGCCATCCCAAAATTTACGGGCATCCTTAACACCTATTTTGGGAAGCAAGGTATATTCCTGCATAGAGTTTGGGGTAAGTGTCCCGTCAAAATCATAAACTAAAGCAATAATGTTTTGTTTGTATTTTCTCATAATTTTCCTTTTTTCTGCGAGTGTTATAAATAACAGAGAATCATCTGTGAATTTATTTAATCAAAAGTCATAATACACTATACTTTTTATAGAATTTCTCTGTAATATTCCATAAATCAGGTTCTAATATCTTCTTTACCCATTCTTTGATATGATCAGGAACAGAGCCATAATATGCTTCTGCAATACCACCTGTTATGCACGCTAATGTGTCGCTATCCCCTCCAATTGATACAGCATTTCTAAGAGCGTCTTCAAAATCGGTTGAATCAAGAAAAGCAATAATAGCCTGAGGTACGGTTCCCTGACAGGATCCATTAAAGGTGTAATCCGGCCTTATATCTTCAACGGTTGAGGACAAATCATAGCCAAATTTCTTTTTAATATAATTTTTAATATTAGTTTTATTTTTTTCAGTCCTTGCAATGAAAATTGCCGCTGCGGTTGCTTCGGCTCCTTTAATCCCTTCCGGATGATTATGGGTAATTTCTGCACTTTTTCTTGCCATGTCTAATGTTTTTTCTATTGAATTATATGCAAACCCTACAGGGCTAACTCTCATGGCAGACCCATTTCCCCAGCTATAATAAGGTTCCGGTTCACCATATCTTGCCCACGACGCAAAATTACCACCATATCCTCTTCCTGGATATGATATAAAGTACTCCTGTAATTTTTTAGCGAACGGTTTCTTATTTATAATACAATCAGCTACTGCCACGGTTAATACTGAATCGTCTGTAAAGTCACATCCGGGGCTAAAGAGCGGAAAATCTTTAGTCTTAATGTTATTAAATTCATATTTTGAACCGATAATATCACCAGCTATTGCACCTATCATTTATTCCTTTTCATTAGTTTTGAGTTCAGCACTTATTTAATTACAATTTATAGATTATTTAAAAGCCTATTTTAAATTATATCCCAAAAGTTAACTTTGCTGAAAGGTTTGTAATATGTCCGTGTTTGTTTCTAATATTCTATCCTGTATGTAGCATTTATGTGCGATTAGTAATGCTTCCGTAAGTGCCACACTTCTTACATTTATCACCTTCAAAATTTTGATTAGGGCAATCCTTAATTTTACATCCTTCGGCACCGCAGTGTAAACATTTGAAAATTAATTGCCCACAAAAACCTCCATCAGATTTCCTTTTGTCACAGTATTTACTCATAAACAACCTCCTTGGTTTTAGAATCTCGTGTCATCTAACTAGCTTCACTAACTTACAATTGACTTTTCTATAATCGCGACAAAGTATCGTGTCTAAATATTCCTTTTTAATATCGCATTATCAAACAAGTTTCCAATCTTTTAATTTAACCCTTATTTTATTAAATTTTTTGTAACGACGTTGCTTATTTAATTTGTTTGCCCTTGAGTCTTTACTATATATTTGTCTAAATAAAGCTTCCAATTCATGAATTTCATCTTTGTATATGTTTTCATGTACTTCGAAAATAGTGAAGTGCGTCCATTGTTTATGTTTCTTCTTAGAATGTTTTCTAATCCTGCCGAGCACCCCTGCTTTTTCCCCAGCAGAAAGACCAATATAAACAACATTGTAAACACCATGTCCCTTATCTTCCTTTAAAAGAGCATAAATACCCTTTGTATTGCGGGGGATCTTATTAATATCTTCTTGTGGTCTGAATTCATCCCAGCGCTTTATAAACCTACATGTGGACATTTGAATTTTCTCCTTTTACGAAAGAAATAGGGGACTGAGTCATGCAATTCGGTATTCGTTTTCTCCCTTCTTGACATATTGTATCTTTATTCTAAATTATTGACGTGTAGACATACCCCATTCACTTCGATATTTCAACATTTACAGCTAGAGCAATATCTAAAATATGTTTTCTCAAATACCCTTGATCAGCAAAATCAGTTTGATCTTTCCCCGAAAAAGTGGACACAAGGAATGGTTAGGCTGCTTGTGTTAGGCCCTGCAGTTCTTCAAACCGGGCAGGGGATTTATAACCCAGCGTAGAATGCCTGCGGAACCTATTGTAGAACATTTCAATGTACTCAAACAAGCTCGTCTTTGCCTCCTCTCTTGTCCTGTAACGCTCAAAATATACCAACTCCGTCTTTAACGTATGAAAAAACGACTCTGCACAAGCATTGTCATAACAATTACCAGCTCCGCTCATGCTTTGCAGAAAACTCCTTGCTGAAAGCCTCTTCCTGAACTCATAACTCGCATACTGGCTGCCTCTATCCGAATGAAATATAAGCCCAGCCATGGGATTCCTGTTTATACATGCCATTTCAAACGCTTTTATTACCAAGTCATCCGTTAGCCGTTCTTTTACCGCCCAACCTACTATGCGCCTTGAATACAAGTCCAGAATAGTCGCCAGATACGACCAGCCTTCATCAGTCCAGATATACGTTATGTCCGATACCCAGATTCTGTTCGGCACAGTAACCGTAAAATTCTGGTTTAACAGGTTATCAGCTACCGGCCTGTTATGCCTGGAATTCGTAGTCACCTTATACTTCTTCTTGGTCTTGGCACGTATAGCGTTCTTACGCATCAGCCGTGCCACACGGTTCTTACCAACCGTTATCCCGTCATCAAATAAAGCACTTTTTATGCTCGGGCTTCCATACGTTTTCCTGCTTAATTCAAAGATCCCTTTTATCTGTTTCAACAACAGCTCATTTTCTTCTTCCCGAATACTTTTCTTGCGATTATGCCAGCGGTAATAACCGCTTCGGCTCACCTCTAATACTTCGCACATTCCCTCTACCGTGAATTCGCAAGTATGCTCACGGATAAAACAAT